>NZ_AUTP01000363.1:0-29639 GCF_000498075.1 Pseudoalteromonas sp. TAB23 | reverse complement strand
TAGCCGTTCAATGATCCGCAAAATATACATGCTCCATTTATTGCTTGTATGTGCAATGGCGGTAAGTATTGGGCTGTTAATTGGTTATGGCTTGCAAGAAATAGCAACAAGTTACTTATCAAAAAGTATGGGCACAGAGCTACCTTTAGGTGGCTTTAAACCTTGGCTGGTGGCTATAAGCACTGGCGTAATTTGTGCTGTTATGTTTTCTATTAAACCGTTATTTGATTTATTTGATATTCCACCGCTTAGAGTGCTGCGCCGTAACTTAGGTGACAAGTTGGCAGTAAGTCGTGTGCATTTAGGCATGAGTGCGCTAACTGTGTTTTTATTAATGTGGTTATTTAGTAACAACATAAAAATAACGCTTATTTTGTTTATATCAACACTTGCGCTAATTGGTGTGTTGTTTTTGATATCTAAATTAATATTTGGTGGCGGTCGAAAATTAGGACTTAAGCCCGGTAACAGCTGGTCACTTGCAATTGCATCTATTCAAAAACGTGCAAATGTGAACGCGGTACAGTTAATTAGCTTTTCGTTAGCAATTAAATTACTGCTGTTTTTAGTGGTACTTAAAAACGATATGATATCTGATTGGCAGTCGCAACTTCCTGCCGATGCGCCTAATGCGTTTTTAGTTAATATTACGCAAAATGAGCTTGAGCCAATTAATGAGTATTTAGCTCAAAAAGATATTCAGGTATCAGAGTTTTATCCCACTATTCGTGGGCGCGTAAATGCGGTGAACGGCGAGTTGGTAGCACGTTCTGTATCGCTGCAAGATAATGAGAAAAAAGACGAAGAAGCACGTGCAGGTATTGGCCGCGAGCTAAACCTTACATGGCTTAAAGATGTGCCTGACCAAAATGAAGTAACACAAGGCACGTGGTTTGGTGAGAATGCGATGGCTGAAGCCTCAGTAGAGGAGTCGATGCTTGAGCGTTTAGATGTTGAGATAGGCGATACGCTCACATTTTTAATTGGTTCGCAGTCGTTCGACGCTAAAATTACCAGTGTGCGCAAAGTTAATTGGGCCACGCTTAAACCTAACTTTTTTATTATTTTAAGCCCAGATGTACTTGCAGATTTTCCGGCGACGTATATTTCGTCGGTACGTATAAACCCAGATCAAAAGCGTGACTTTAGCCAGTTATTGCGTACTTACCCTACTATTACAGCGATTGATATTGATAACTTTGTTAAGCAAATACAAACAACTATTTCGCAAGTATCACTCGCCATTGGCTTTGTACTTGCAATTGTTGTGCTGTGTGGCGCGCTTGTACTTATATCGCAAGTGCAAGCTAGTTTAGGTGAGCGTATGCAAGAAATTGTAATACTGCGAACACTTGGCGCTAAAAGCCGATTAATTAAAAACGCGACCTTATACGAGTTTTTATTACTCGGCGGTTTAGCTGGCTTAGTTGCCGCATTTTTTAGTGATATAGCGCTTTTAATTGTGCAGCAACAAATGTTTGATTTAGCAGGTAAGTTACATCCGCATATATGGATTATTGGTCCGGTAGCTGGCGGTGTATTTGTGGCTGGTTTAGGCTATTTAATGATTGCCCGAACACTTAAACAAAATACCCAAGGATTAGTGCGTGCCCTAGGGTAAGCTTAAACTAACATGCTCCTTCAAATGCCCACCTAACACGTGGGCATTTTTGTTTTTCTTTGTACTGGTAATTTATACAGTGCTCTGGCATTATTAGCGTAATTTAAAAATAATAACAATGGAGTGCTGTTTGGCCATTATTTTAGGGATCGATCCTGGTTCACGTTTGACCGGATATGGCGTTGTTGCCCACCAAGGTTCTAAATTTACATACTTAGGCAGTGGTTGTATTAAGTTAGCCGATCATCCTTTTCCGGTTAGGCTTAAAATGATCTACCAAGGCATTACACAGCTTATTGAGCAGTTTTCGCCAGAAACCTTTGCCATTGAAAAAGTATTTATGGCGCATAACCCCGATTCAGCTTTAAAACTAGGCCAAGCTAGAGGCGCGGCGATTGTTGGCGCTGCAATGGCCGACTTACCCGTATTTGAATACTCAGCTAGGCAAATTAAGCAAGCAGTAGTAGGCAACGGTGGTGCAGATAAAACACAAGTGCAACACATGGTAAAAAATATTTTAAAACTACCCGGTACGCCACAGGCCGATGCAGCTGATGCACTTGCTATTGCGATTTGCCACGCTCACTCAGAACAAAATTTAATTAAACTAGCGGGTAGCGCAAGCAAAACCGTTAGAGGACGTTTAAGGAAATAACTATGATAGGCCGCTTAAATGGTATTTTAGTCGAAAAACAGCCACCAGAAATATTACTCGAAGTAAGTGGTGTCGGTTACGAAGTACAAATGCCAATGACCTGTTTTTACGATTTACCAAAAATTGGTGAAAACGCGATTGTTTACACCCACTTTGTAGTGCGTGAAGATGCTCAGCTATTATTTGGTTTTAATAATAAAGTTGAACGTGCCTTGTTTAGAGAGCTATTAAAAGCAAATGGCGTTGGTCCAAAACTTGGCTTAGCTATTTTATCGGGCATGTCGGCAAAGCAATTTGTAAGCTGTGTAAATAACGAAGACTCAACGTCGCTAGTTAAATTACCCGGTGTAGGTAAAAAAACAGCCGAGCGTTTAGTACTCGAAATGAAAGACAGATTAAAAGATTGGGGTAATGATTTATTTACGCCATTTAGCGACAGCGCAGTAATAGAGCCAATGAGCGATGCGACAATAGCTAATAACGCAGCCGATGATGCCGTATCGGCACTGCTTGCATTAGGTTATAAATTGCCACAAGCTCAAAAAGCAGTAAAATCGATAAGCAAACCCGATATGTCTACTGAGGTTCTTATTAGAGAATCTTTAAAATCAATGTTGTGAGTAACCCATGATTGAAGCGGATCGCTTAATTGATGCGACTGAAAAAACAAATGAAGACTCTATAGATCGTGCAATAAGACCAAAACTTTTAGCCGACTACAGAGGCCAGCCTCATGTTAAGCAGCAAATGGAAATTTTTATTGAAGCTGCCCGAACCCGTGGTGAAGCGCTCGATCATTTATTAATATTTGGCCCACCAGGGCTTGGTAAAACCACGCTTGCAAATATCGTTGCCAACGAATTACACGTAAGTATTAAAACAACATCCGGCCCTGTACTTGAAAAAGCAGGTGATTTAGCTGCGTTACTTACTAATTTAGAAGAAGGCGATGTACTGTTTATTGATGAAATACACAGGCTAAGCCCGCAAGTTGAAGAAATACTGTATCCAGCAATGGAAGACTACCAGCTTGATATAATGATTGGTGAAGGCCCAGCTGCGCGTTCTATTAAATTAGACTTACCTGCATTTACGCTTATTGGTGCCACTACGCGAGCAGGCTCGTTAACATCGCCACTACGTGACCGTTTTGGTATTGTGCAGCGATTAGAGTTTTATTGTGTAGAAGATTTATCGCACATAGTAGGGCGCTCTGCACATTATCTTGGTTTAGAAATGTGTGACGACGGCGCAACCGAAATTGCACAACGTTCACGTGGTACACCACGTATTGCAAACCGTTTATTACGCCGTGTACGCGATTACACACAGGTAAAATCTGACGGTACAGTAAATGCCGAAGTAGCTAAGCAAGCGCTTGATATGATTGACGTAGATAAAAGTGGTTTTGATTATATGGATCGCAAATATTTACTCGCCATAATTGAAAAATTCATGGGCGGCCCAGTAGGGCTCGACAATGTAGCTGCAGCTATTGGTGAAGAGCGTGAAACAATAGAAGATGTAATAGAGCCGTTTTTAATTCAGCAAGGATTTATTCAGCGTACTCCGCGTGGTCGAATAGTGTCTGACAGTGCATATCATCACTTTGGTTTACTTCCTAAAAAAGACTAGCCTCATCATATACATTACTTGCTGTGGTTTATTGCGCAGCAGGTAATTGACTTAGTATCCCTTTCTTTCAAATATTTATACGGCTGGTATTTTACCCAAAACCTCAGCACACTGTTGCAAATGTTATTTCAAAATACTTATACACTTTATAGTTAACTGTTAATTCACAGGGCGTTAAGACTCGCGAAGCTATCCTGCGTACCATTCAAACTAGTAACCGAATTACTTATTGTAAAATAGGCAGGGCAATTATTAGTTTATAAATAAAATATGTAGCGCACCAAATTGCAGGCAAAAAAAAGCCCGCAAAAAATGCGGGCAAACAACAAGTTGAAGGAAGTAATCCAGGGAACTACGTTTTACTGAATTTGGTTTTATCCAGAAAGAGTAAAACAATGTAATACGATAAAATATCCTATTACTAAGAACTTGGCTTAATGAAACTATCTCATTCAGTGCGCTAGTTCGGTATGGGAGAATAATACGTAAGATCACCTTTTTATTCAAACTAGAAAATTTGTATTTTCAGATTAGAAAAACTAATTCGGTGAATTTTATTGTTGTTTGAATCTTGCGCGTTAATTAATCGTTAAATTTATAAGTTAATGAAATTTATGGCTTAAGTAATTTCTTTTGATGTGGCTCGGTATTAGTTTTACTGTTACGTGAAGGTAAGGCTTATAGGTTTTGAGTGTTTATGCTCTTATTTTGAATAAACGGCGCATTTTATGACGTTTTACTTATATATTTACGCATATTTATAGTTAGCGAGTTTATTTAAAAGATTAAATAAAATACTGAGGCAAAGGGAAATGCCAACTAAAGCTGTTTTTTAACGTTTTTTGTTGCCTATTCATAGCAATACCGTTGTCAGCTTGAAATGGACTAGATACACTAGATGCAACTTTTGACCGTATAAACGGTCATATTTACACAAATTAACCAATTTGCCGTATTTTGAAATTACTTAGGAGTTTAACGTGGGATCAGGGCTTAATTTTTTAGACCTAATTTTAGAAGCAAGCTTGCTTGTTCAGTTAGTGATGTTAGGGCTAGTTGCCATGTCTGTAATGTCGTGGACAATTATATTTCAGCGTAAAAAAGCAATATCAGATGCACTATCAAATGCTAAGAAATTTGAGCAAAAATTTTGGTCTGGTATTGATCTAAGTAAATTGTATAACGAAATATCGTCACGCAGCGGTCAGTCTCAAGGTATTGAAGCCTTATTTACTTCAGGCTTTAAAGAGTTTGCTCGTCATAAAAAGAATACATTTCAAAGTGCGAGTATTGTTATGGAAGGGACACATCGTTCTATGCGTGTTGCGCTTTCTCGTGAAATTGAAAAAATTGAATCTAGCTTATCGTTTTTAGCAACGGTAGGTTCTATTAGTCCGTACATCGGTTTGTTTGGTACAGTGTGGGGTATTATGAATGCCTTTATTGCACTAGGTGAAGTTAAGCAAGCTACATTACAAATGGTAGCACCCGGTATAGCAGAGGCACTTATTGCGACTGCTATGGGCTTATTCGCGGCAATTCCGGCCGTTATTGCTTATAACCGCTTTTCAAACAGTGTTGAAAAGCTTGAGTCTCACTATATTAACTTTATGGAAGAGTTTGCTAATATTTTACACCGTCAAGCAGCTACACAAATAGAGGCACAAGCGAATGTATCAGCGTAAAAAGCGCCGTCCGGTCGCAGAAATTAATGTAGTACCTTACATTGATGTAATGTTGGTATTACTTATTATATTTATGGCAACAGCACCGCTTATTACACACGGTGTAAAAGTTGATTTACCTAAAATGGAAGAGTCTGATTTAGTTGATACTAAAGATACTCCGCCCATTATTGCTTCAATTGATGCCGAGGGTAAATATTATGTAAGCGTAGGTACTGATCCTGAAGAGCCTATGGAAGCACTTGATGTTGCTGCGGTTATAAAATTACAGTTAATGAAAAACCCTGACGTGCCAGTTATGATCAAAGGCTCGGGTAAGGTGTCGTATCAAGAAGTATTATTACTAATGGATTTTTTGAAAAATGCAGGCGTACCATCAGTAGGATTAATGACTGAATCCTTTGAGGGGAAGTAGCTGTATGAATAGTTCAGTAGTAAAATCGATAGTACTTCATTTAGGAATTGGTGGTTTTTTGTATGCCTCTGCAAACATTCATCCGCCAGCACCTAAAGTAATGGAAGTAACGCTTAATTCGGCTATACCTACGCCAGATAAAGCAGTATCAGCCGTTACAGTTGATCAAAAACAAGTTGAGCAAAAAATTGCTGAACTTCAAAAGAAAGAAAAAGATAAAAAAAGTGCTGAAGACAAACGTATCCGCGATTTAGAACGCAGAGCGGCCAATGCACGTAAGCAACGCGAATCTGAATCTAGGCATATTAAAAAGCTAGAGCAAGAACGTAAAGCTAAAGAAAAAGAAACAGCCGAGGCGCAAGCACAAGCTAAAAAAGCACGTGCCATTGAGCAAAAAGAGCGCGCTAAAGCTAAGCAAGCTGAAAAGCAAAAGCAAGAAGCTGAAAGTGCAGCAAAAGCTGCTGCTGATAAGCGTAAAACCGAAGAAGACGCACTTAAAAAAGCAGAAGCTGAACGTAAAAAACGTGAAGAAGAAGCAAAAGAGCGTGCAGCCGAGGCAGAACGTAAACGCCAGCAAGCAATGCAAGAGCAAATGTTACAAGAGCAACTTGCCAAAGAGCAGGCTGCCCGTAGTAAAATACGTCAACAACAAGTGGTGAGCGAAGTTGATAAGTACCGTGCATTAATTATGGCGCGTATTCAGCAAAACTTATTGATTGATGAAAAAATGAAAAACCAACAGTGCCGAGTAAATATTCGTTTAGGTTTTAATGGTTTAGTAACGCAAGTTAAATCATTAGGTGGCGATAAGTTGGTATGTGAAGCTGCATTAAGAGCAGTGCGCATGGCCGACACATTACCGGTATCTAAAGATAAAGACGTATTCGAACAACTTAAGAATATTAATTTAACAATCAAGCCAGAATTTTAAAGGAATGATATGTTCAACAAAATAAAAATAGCCTGTTTAGTTTTACTGTTTGGGTTTGTGGGTGTTGCTAATGCAGCACTTGAAATTGTAATTACTGAGGGTGTAGACGGTGCAAGGCCCATTGCTATAGTACCTTTTAAGTACCAAGGTGTTGGCCCAATCCCTGAAAAATTAAGCAGTGTTATTGCTGCCGATTTAATGCGCAGTGGTAAATTTAAACCTGTAGATGTAGCGCAGATGCCACAACAGCCAACCAAAGATAGCGAAATTGATTACGCATCTTGGGTTAATAAAGGTGTGGAAGCGATATTAGTGGGCGAAGTTGAGCAGCAAACTGATGGGCGTTACTTAGTGCGTTATGAGCTAGTTGACGTGATCCGCGGCCAAATTACCGGTGGCAACACACAAATGATGAGTAATGGTAAGCTAGTTAAAAGCCAAGATCATATTTTGGAAGCGCGTGAAAGTGTTATTGGTGAAAGTGGTTTTCGCCGTTACTCTCATCGAATCAGTGACGTTATTTATGAAAGATTGACTGGTGAAAAAGGCGCATTTTTAACTAAAATTGCCTATGTAATAGTACGTGATAATGACCCTAAGCCTTATCAGTTAGTTGTTGCAGATTATGACGGATTTAATGAGCAAGTATTACTTCGCTCAAAAGAGCCTTTAATGTCGCCAGCGTGGTCACCAGATGGTACTAAGTTAGCGTATGTAACGTTTGAAAACCGTCAAAGCCAAATTTACATTCAAGATATATACACAGGTAAGCGCGAAATAATAGCAAGCTACCGTGGTATTAATGGTGCACCGCAGTTTTCGCCAGATGGTAAAAAGCTATTGTTAGTGCTTTCTAAGGACAAGACGGGTGCAACAGAAGTTTACATGCTTGACCTAGCTACACGTAAAGAAACACGCTTAACAAATCACCGTAGCATAGATACTGAGCCATCTTGGCACCCTAATGGTCAAGATATTGTGTTTACATCTGAAAGGGGTGGTAATGCTCAGATTTATAAGTTAAATTTAAAAACTGGTAGGTCACAGCGACTCACCTTTGATGGTGATATGAATCTTGCTGGTTCAATAACACCAGATGGAAAAGAATTAGTGATGGTTAACCGTACCAACGGGCAGTACCATCTTGCTAAGAAAGAGCTGGCTACAGGCGCGTTCCAAGTATTAACGAGAACACGCCTAGATGAATCACCGAGCATAGCGCCAAATGGTTCGATGATTATATATAGCACGCTTCATAATAATAAACAGGTACTTGCGCTAGTATCGATGGACGGCCGCTTTAAGGCACGGTTACCTGTGCTAGACGGACAAGTAAAGGCACCAGCTTGGTCGCCATACTTACAGTAATATTACTGGTTTACTCAAAATAGGAATCTACTCAATGAAACTTAACAAAATACTTAAAGGCCTGCTAATTGCTGTGCCAGTAATGACATTAGCAGCTTGTAGCTCATCTTCAGATATTGATGAAGGTGCTGCAAACCAATCAAATCAAGGCGTTGTTGAGCAATCAACTAACACTGATACGGTTGAAGTTGCTACAATTTCTCCTGAGCAACAAGCAGAAGAGCAACTTCGTCAAAAGTACGAAGCACTTCGTCAAGAGCAAGTAATCTACTTTGATTTTGATACTGCGACAGTTGAAAGCAAGTACGCAGACTTACTTCGTGCACATGCTGAGTTTTTAGTTCAAAACTCATCAGTTAAAGTACTAATTGAAGGTCATGCAGATGAGCGCGGTACTCCAGAGTACAATATTGCACTAGGTGAGCACCGTGGCCAAGCAGTTGAAAAATACTTATTAAGCTTAGGTGTTTCAGCTAGCCAAATGTCAGTGGTAAGCTATGGTGAAGAGAAGCCAATGGTTAAGTCTCGCACTGAATCAGCTTTCGCTAAAAACCGCCGTGCGGTACTAGTTTACTAAGATAAGAGATATTATGAAGCCGAAAATTATTTTGGCAGCCATGATATTGAGCGGGAGCACCCANGCTGCTCCCGCTCCTGTTTCAGAAGCTGCGAGTTCACAATCAAGTATTGAGAAGCGATTAGCGTCGCTTGAGAATATGATGCAACAACGTAACTTTTTGCAAGTTGAGTTACAGCAACAGCTTAACTTGTTACAAGACGAAGTAAGCCAAATTCGAGGCGTAACCGAAGAGCAAAGCTACAAGCTTGAAAAAGTACTGCAGCGTCAGCGTGAGTTGTATCAAGAAATTGAAAACCGCGTGAGCCAGGCTTATACACAGCCAGCAGCAGCTCCCGCAACTGATTACACGCAACAAAGCAATGCACAGACCTATAGCAGTGACTTATCTGAAAACGAAGCCTATGAGCGCGCTGTTGCGTTAATAATGAAAGATAAACGCTATGACCAAGCGATTCCTGAATTTCAAACGTTTTTAACTACCTACCCAAACTCTGTCTATGCGTCTAATGCGCATTATTGGTTAGGGCAGTTGCTTACTATTAAAAATGATGGTGTAAAAGCAGTAGAGCACTTTAAAGTCGTTGTGAACGAATTTCCAAATTCTAATAAACGCCCAGATGCGATGCTAAAGTTAGGCACACTTTTACAAGATCAAGGTTCAGCGGCGCAAGCACAAAAAATATTGAGCGATCTTATCAATCAATACCCAAGTACAACCGCTGCAAAACTAGCAACTGATCGTTTAGGAAACTAAAGTTCACTAGCGATTAAATTTCTAGTTAGGGCGAGCAAACTACATGGAAACTCTCGAAGAATCTTGGATTTGCATGTAGTTTGAGCACAAACGGTTTAATTTTGTGCATCTAGACATAAAAACTTAAAAAAAGAGACAATTTCGGTTGCACTCATTTTATAAATAAGTATTATAAGCGCCCGCAGCAAACGAATGGTTACCCCACTCGAAATGCGACAAAAAGAGCGGGTTATTAGCTCAGTTGGTAGAGCAGTTGACTTTTAATCAATTGGTCGATGGTTCAAATCCATCATAACCCACCATTCTTTGAATGGTCTTTTATCGGCGGATTTACGTAGAATACTAAGTTGTTATAAAACGCAACGTCAGAGCGGGTCATTAGCTCAGTTGGTAGAGCAGTTGACTTTTAATCAATTGGTCGATGGTTCAAATCCATCATGACCCACCATTCTTTATTCCTTGTGAATAGTGTGTGGCATCAATCGGCGGATTTACGCAGGCTTTAACTTAGAAATAAGTTAGCAACTGGAACGGGTTATTAGCTCAGTTGGTAGAGCAGTTGACTTTTAATCAATTGGTCGATGGTTCAAATCCATCATAACCCACCATTCTTTATTCCTTTGAATAGTGATTGGTTCCAATCGACGGATTTACGTAAAATAGTAAGTTGCATTTAAAACGCAACAATAGAGCGGGTTATTAGCTCAGTTGGTAGAGCAGTTGACTTTTAATCAATTGGTCGATGGTTCAAATCCATCATAACCCACCATTCTTTATTCCTTGTGAATAGTGTTTGGCATCAATCGGCGGATTTACGTAAGCTTCATTCATAATTGAATAAGTGCATAGAGCGGGTTATTAGCTCAGTTGGTAGAGCAGTTGACTTTTAATCAATTGGTCGATGGTTCAAATCCATCATAACCCACCATTCTATGAAAAGTTATATAAGAGCGGGTCATTAGCTCAGTTGGTAGAGCAGTTGACTTTTAATCAATTGGTCGATGGTTCAAATCCATCATGACCCACCATTCTTTATTCTTATGAATAGTGTTTGGCATCAATCGGCGGATATACGTAAGCTTCATTCATAATTGAATAAGCGCATAGAGCGGGTTATTAGCTCAGTTGGTAGAGCAGTTGACTTTTAATCAATTGGTCGATGGTTCAAATCCATCATAACCCACCATTCTATGAAAGTTTTAATCGGCGGATTTACGCAGCTTTTTACAAAGCAGATTTATATTAGAGCGGGTCATTAGCTCAGTTGGTAGAGCAGTTGACTTTTAATCAATTGGTCGATGGTTCAAATCCATCATGACCCACCACTCTCTAATACTTTCCTTTATATTCTTTTTTAAATTCCCATTCTAATTTTTATAAACAGCTTTACTAGTTTGCTGTTATTTGTGTTTATATTCTCGTATAATTCGCCCTAATTAATGCACTGTAGATAAGTGGTCGAGAACATGAGTCTAGCTCAAACTATTATGCCTGAAGGTTATATTTTCCCCCCTAAGCCAGCACCGTTAACAAATGACGAGCAAGGCGAATATAAAGCGCGTATAAAACAATTACTAAAAGATAAAAATGCAGTACTTGTTGCACATTATTATACCGATCCTGAAATTCAAGCACTTGCTGAAGAAACCGGCGGTTGCGTTGCCGATTCGCTAGAAATGGCGCGTTTTGGTGCACGTCACGATGCAGATATGATCATCGTCGCGGGCGTGAAATTTATGGGCGAAACAGCCAAAATTTTAACGCCAAATAAAACGGTTGTTATGCCAACGCTTGAAGCGACGTGTTCGCTAGATATTGGTTGCCCGATAGACGAGTTCTCAGCGTTTTGTGATGAGCACCCTGACCGTAAAGTGGTTGTGTATGCAAACACCTCTACCGCAGTTAAGGCGCGTGCAGATTGGATTGTAACCTCATCATGTGCACTTGAAATAGTAGAGCACCTTGATGAGCAAGGCGAAAAAATTATTTGGGGCCCAGATAAGCACCTTGGTAGTTATATTCAAAAAAATACCGGTGCTGATATGCTTATGTGGAATGGCGCATGTATTGTACATGACGAATTTAAAACTAAAGCCTTAAAAGATATGAAGGCGCTACACCCAGATGCAGGCGTATTAGTTCATCCTGAGTCACCAGCAGAAATTGTTGCACTTGCCGATTCGGTTGGATCTACGAGCCAATTAATTAAAGCTGCGCAAACAATGGACAATAAAAAGTTTATTGTAGCAACCGATCGCGGCATCTTTTATAAAATGCAGCAACTATGTCCAGATAAAGAGTTTTTTGCGGCTCCAACGGCAGGTGAGGGCGCTTCATGTAAAAGTTGCGCACATTGCCCTTGGATGGCAATGAATGGCTTAAAAGCGATTGAGGAAGCTCTCATAAGCCCTAAAGGTAAAGAAGTATTCGTTGATATGGATTTACGCGAAGGCGCACTTAAGTCGCTTAATCGCATGCTTGAATTTACTGCGAGCATGGCTAAGTAATTTTAAAAGTATAAATTAAAACGGTTAGGTCTTAGATTTAGCCGTTTTTTGTGCCTATAGATAAGCTATTGCTTGATAAGTAAGCATTTAAAGGCTCATATTTAAAAATGCCTTGCACCTTAAGGGTCTATTTCATACTATAGCGCGCTGTTGCATTACACAATTGCAGCACTGTGGAGGGATGGCTGAGTGGCTGAAGGCGCACGCCTGGAAAGTGTGTTTAGGTTTATCCCTAACGAGGGTTCGAATCCCTCTCCCTCCACCATTATTCTTAGAGCCCAGTTACTAATATCGAAAGGTATTAGTAACTGGGTTTTTTAATGCCTTCGCAATGACTAACTATTAACTAAATAGAGTGTTGATAACATGCCTACAAGCTCATGTTTTTCAATTGGCTTTGAAACGTAACCATCAAATAACTGCCTGTATATTTCTTTTTGCTCTGTAAAAACATTAGCGGTTAACGCGATAACAATTTGTTCGTTATTAAGCGCCTTAATTTTTTTACATGCCTGAAGACCATCCATTTTAGGCATTTGAATGTCCATAAAAATAATGTCTGGCTTGTGTGACTCGTATAATGAGATTGCTTCTAAACCATTGTTAGCAATAATAATGGTGGCTTTTGTAGGCTCAAGCATCGCAGATGCAACAAGTTGATTTATTTTATTATCTTCAGCTAATAAAATAGTTTTTCCAGATAGGTCAGGAAGCTCAACATTTTTTGTTATTAATGTGCTGTCATCAATCTGTGCTTGTTTTAATGGTAAGTACACATAAAACTGACTACCTGAATCTAATTGGCTTGTTACTTTAATTTCGCCATTCATTAAACCTATTAATGATTTAGTAATAGGTAAACCAAGACCTGTACCGCCATATTCACGCGTAGTGGATTGCTCTGCTTGTTCAAAGCGCTCAAACAATCGCTCTATAGCCTGCTCAGAAATTCCAATTCCGGTGTCTGATATACAACAACATATTTTGTTTTCGTCGGTTAGCCTAAAGGTGACTGTAACGCCACCTTGCGACGTAAACTTAATCGCATTAGATATTAGGTTTAAAAATATCTGTCTGAGTCTAACGGGGTCGCCCACCCAGTACTTATGCTCAATATTAATTATAAATTTAAGGTATATATTTTTATCACTGGCTTGCAGGCCAAGATCAGACTCTAAGTGGTGAATAAGTTCAAAAAGGTCGAATGATTTATATTCTAATGAAAGCTTCCCAGCTTCAATTTTAGAAAAATCGAGGATATCATTAATAATAGTGGTGAGTGAGCGGGTCGAATAAAGTGATTTTTTTAAATACTCTTTTGATTTTTCATTCAATGGCTGCTCTTGCAGTAACTGTAATGTACCTAGTATGCCGTTCATAGGTGTGCGTATTTCGTGACTCATATTTGCTAAAAATTCAGATTTAGCTTGTGATGCCTGTTCAGCTAATTCTTTAGCATGTCCGAGAGCTTGTTCGTGATTAATTTGTTCGGTCAAATCGTATGCTACACCCAAATAGCCAACAATTTCATTTTCGTTATTTAATAAAGAGGTGACACTTATATTAACTTGTATGTGCTCGCCTGTAGAAGAAATGTATGTCCACTGATTGATATCAGGCTCTGTAGCCGTTGCTTTTAAGATAAACACTTCAAAACCAGGGAAAACAGGTTCATTTAACTCTGCACTAAGCTGTTTGGCTTTTTTTATAATTTCTTCTTTTAAATGAAAAATACCCGGGTTTTCAATTCCAATAACGTCTTGCGCTTTATAGCCTAATAACTTTTCAGAGGCGGGATTAAACAAAGTAATTAAGCCATTTATGTCGGTCGCAATAATAGAGTAACTGGCACTGTTTAAAATACTTTGTTGAAGCATACTTATATCGGCAATTTCTTTAGTACGTAATCTTACTTCTTTTTCTAATTTTAAATTTGTTTGTTGTAATGCGAGTTTATTTTTTTTAGCCTGAAGTGTATTTCTCTTAATTCTTTGGCTTCTTCTAAAAATAAACAATTGCATTAAAAAAGCTATAAACATACAGCCAATAGTGGCGAAAGAGCCATTAACAATGGCTTGATACTGACTAGGAAGATGAAGGTTGTAAATAAAGGCGTCTGAGGCATTAATGGTAATTTTCCACGTTCTACCCATTAATTTTATAATTTTAGTTAATTGATAATCGTTAGTTGTGCTTTTTATGCCATAACTAAAAAAGTCAGTCTCAGTACTGTTATTTAAATCACTTATCGTTAGTTGATTTTCATCAATGTGTGAAAGTGAGTCTAAAATTTTATCGATTAATAACGGCGAATATGCCCAACCTAAAAGCTCATTAAGGCGCTGTTTTTTATTATCAGAAATAGTAATGGTTTTATATATTGGCACTAATATTAAAAAGCCTTGATGCGAGAGTTTACTCGCTTGCACTAAAGTCAGTGGCGCCGTTAATTGGGTTGTATTATTTATGGCAGCATTTAGTGCTGCCTGTTTGCGCATGCTCTCTGATCCAATATCTAATCCAATTGCTTGTAAGTTTTTTTGCTCAGGAAAAATATATTGAATTATAAAATGCTCATCACTAGTCGCTACGAGTGTATTCAAATTAAATGTCTGATCGGGTCTATCGTTTTTTGCATCATTCAAAAATTTATTTAATTGCTCAACGCCAACTTTTTTTATATAGCCAATACCATTAGCTCCAGGGAATTCTTTAGCGTAGTTACGGCTCCCAGAGTAGTTAGATATGGCTTGATAGTTTAAGTTACTTGCACCTATCCCATGTACAAAGCCCTTTAAACCAAATAGCCCATATTGATACAAATCTAGCCTACTGTTAATACCTGTAGAAATCGAGGAGAGGCGGTTATTAAGCGAACTGTTTATTTTATTGTCTATAGATTCTTGGTGTTTAATATGAGCAAAGTAGGTAAGTATAATTCCCGTGACTAATAAAATGACGTGAGGAAGCAGTGAGATTAATAACCTTTTATTAACCGGCCGTGCTTGAATCATTAATTAATCCTTTTTCATGAGTCGCAGTAGGTGTGTTTCTATTTTAATAACGTGACAAATATAGCACCTATTATTCAAGACACAACTTTGTTATTAATTAGAATGTATATATTTTATAGAGATTTAGAGTAGGAGGAGTGTAAAAAGTTGATTTTACTCACCAAGATAAGACGAACATGTATATAAATATAATAATTTTTATGTTTTTTGCTACTTTATAGCGAACAACAAAAGTATTAGCTAAAGGTGCTGATTTTTATATTTATCGATTTTTTAGTGAATATTAGGTGCTCAAAAAACAACGGATAGCTTTTAGTTTTTGCTTATAACTTTACTTTGTTAAGTTTAAATAAAGTAAAATTTAACCAATATTATGACGCTTTTAAAGAGAACTATCGTCATAGGTACGAGTAAGCAAGAGACAATGCTCACCTTACTTTTATAATTCATCCGAAACAAAACAAACACTTAATATTTTATAATATGAAAATTAAAACATTAAAAACTTATATTGTTCTATATTTTAGTAGCGTGAAAGAAAACGTGATTACTTAAAATGTAATTACCTTATGACATGTTTACCGTGTAGGTCGAAAAAATACACGCTGCTATGCACTGCACAGTTAAAACTTAAACAAAACAAGGTAACGGAGATAACTATGGCTCACCGAGTATCTAAATTACTTGCGGCAACAGGCGCAGTATTAACATGTATTTCTATTCCTTCGTATGCCGCTCTTAATGGGCTGACAGAACAAGATGAATTTAATATAAAACTTAGATCAATTTATTTTGACCGTGACTACGATAACGACGCAAGTGACGATTCAACTTTTGCTCAAGGTATAGAGCTCAATTACACATCGGGTTATATAAACGATTTAGTGAGTGTGGGTGTATCGACTTACACCGTGATGGATATTAATTCTACGGGTTCAGCCGCAGGTAATATTTTGCCAGCAGGTAATGAGAGCGGTGGAGTTGACGATAGCTTTTCTAAATTTGGGCAATATTTTTTAGATTTTAAATTGGGCAACAACGGTCACGTTAAAGTGGGCGGGCAAAAAACCAAAAGTATGTTGCTTAAAAGCTCTGGGAGCCGGGCTATTCCTAATACTTTTAGAGGTGTTTTTGGTGATTACAAAATTGGCAACACTAAATTATATGGTTACGTTTACGACAAATGGAGCCGTCGACACGATGATAGATGGGAAGACTTTTCTACCGATCAATCGGCAACAGGCGCCATTAACGTAATTTGGGGCGTAGGTGCTACGCATAAAAAAGACAATCTAATATTAGAGGCTGAATATTTAAATTCGCACAATTATCTAAGTAAAATGGGATTAAAAATCAGTTACGACATTAAACTTGAGCAAAGTAAGTTAACCCTTTCAACTGGCATATTTACCTCACAAGATGATGGTGATTTATTTGTAACAGGTGCAGAGGGCGGCGATTTAGATGATGAAGATGCAACTGGCGCATTAACAGGTTTAACTAAAAGTGAAAACGATGGATTTGCCTATTACTTAGATGCTGATTGGAAAAAAGATATTTGGAGTGTAGGTGCGGCATTTACTAAAGTAAGTGATGCTTGGATTGAAGATAACTTTAGTGGCGATCATGGTACAAACCCATTTCCAACTCGCTCATTAATTGGTGCCGATTTAACAAACCAAAATGAAACATCATGGCAAGCTCGTTTAGGAATTGATTTGAAAGCAGTATCGCCTGGCTTAACAACTAAATTTTACTACACAGACGGCAGCGATGCTGAAAACTCTGCATTGGGTAAGCTAGGTGGTACAGCCGACGAAAAATATTGGGCTGTAGATACTCGCTATAAAGTTGAGAAAATAAAAGGCTTAAGCTTACGTTGGTTATTTGTAGATTATACAACCGAAAAATCAGGCAGTGTTGATGGTGTTAAAGGCGATAGAGCTGACCATCGAGTTTATGTAGATTACACTATTAAATTTTAACATGACTTTTAATAAGCCAATGCAAATTTTATGCATTGGTTTTGTTTCCTTTTTTCATTATCTTTATGATAAAACTAACAAATAAATAATAAAAATTAAGCTAATATATGTTTTCTCTTCAACAGTGGCAATCACAGGGCCAATTTACTCATATTTCTGGCCATCAAATTTTTACAAAAATAGCTGGTGATATAACTAAGCCTGCGCTGCTTTTAATACATGGCTTTCCAAGTGCTAGCTGGGATTGGGAAGGTATGTGGCAAGCCCTCAGTGAACATTATTTTGTAATTACGCTCGATATGCTAGGTTTTGGTTTGTCAGATAAACCAATAAACGCTATTTATAAAATTACCGAGCAAGCCGACTTATACACGAAATTTTTAAAGCATTTAAATATTAGTGACGTGCACATACTAGCTCATGATTATGGTGATACTGTGGCTCAAGAGTTGTTAGCAAGGCAAGTCGTTAGCCAAAGTGACTTTAAAATAAACAGTGTGTGTTTTTTAAATGGTGGGTTATTTCCTGAGGTGCATAAACCCTTATTTATACAAAAGCTTTTACTTTCAAAGCTAGGTTGGGTAGTGCCAAAATTAATGAATAAACAAAAATTTGCCAATAATTTAGTTACTATTTTTAGTAAAAGTACACCGCCTTCAAAACAAGTGGTAGACACACTTTGGGAGTTGCTAATTTATAAAGATGGTTTAGCCGTTATGCCTAAACTTATCAGTTATATAAAGCAGAGGCAGCAAAACCGAGAACGTTGGGTTGGTGCCATCATAAATAGCAATATACCACTTACGTTTATAGTAGGCGCAGAAGACCCCATCTCTGGTAAGTACATGATTGAGCATTATAAAAAGCTTATTCCCAATGCGCGCGTACAAGAGTTTGTAGAGCTGGGGCATTATCCGCAAGTAGAAAATCCAGATGCAATTACGCAGGCTTATTTGAATTTTAGATATTGCAAATAAAAAAGCGGCTACTAAATTAAGTGCCGCGTTTATAAATTTTAGAACTCTGAGTATTTGGTCTTTGAGCCTTAATATTTTTGCTTTGGCGCTTTTAATTGTTTTTCAAACTCATCTGAAAACAATATCGTGCCATCATCTTCCTCTGTAGGGAAGGCAGCAATAAGTAAGTCATCTTCCTCAAGACCCGGTGTCCAGCGACTAAACCAGTCAGCAAGTGGGATTGCTTTAGCGCTGCAGCCAGCCCATTCGCCAGTTGCCCATGCTTCTGCAAATTCACGAGTTGGCCACACTGGCACACAGTCGTCATCTTCGTTGGCAAGCATAACGCAGCCATCATCATCGTTTAAAATCCATACTTGCTTGAACTGTTGTACGGTTTCGAACATATAGGCTAGGCGTTTTTTTGCTCCAAGTCCTAAAATTACTGCGTGTTCTTCGCTTAAATTTGGCGTTGTCATAATTAGCTCACTTTTAATTACTATATCTAAATTATATGCACACAAGTATATCGAGTTATATGACAGAGTGTTGAAAAGTTGCTATTTAATTTCAGCAATGCAGATCTAATTTGTAGATTGATCAGTATAATTTCTCACTAATTTGAGCGATCATTCAAAAATAAACTTGAATGTTTGCAAAAAGGCCACATTGTAGTAAGCATATACTTAATGAAGGATTGAAAAATGACAACTGATCTACTTGCTCCGTTTAAATTAAATAACACGATTGAGCTTAAAAACCGCGTACTTATGGCGCCATTAACGCGTTGCATGGCTGATGATAACTTAGTGCCAACACAAGATATGGTTGAATATTATGCTCGCCGTGCCGAAACCGGTTTAATTATTAGCGAAGCAACTATTATTCGTCCAGATGGACAAGGTTACCCAAATACTCCGGGTTTATTTACCAGCGAGCAAATTCAAGGTTGGAAAAAAGTAACTGACGCTGTGCACGCTAATGGCGGCAAAATGTTTGCACAGCTATGGCATGTTGGCCGTGTTGCACACCCTCACTTTTTTGATGGCGATGTACTTGCTCCATCAGCAATTGGCGTTGAAGGCTCTGTCCCTCGTATGCGTGAGCTTACATACATCACACCAAAAGCAGCCACTACTGATGATATTAAAAGTCTAGTTGCTGATTTCGCAAAAGCTGCTGAAAACGCAATTGAAGCAGGCTTTGATGGGGTAGAGATTCACGGTGCTAACGGTTATTTAGTGGACCAATTTTTACATTACGCTGCAAATACACGCAGCGACGAATATGGTCAAACGCCTGAAAACATGTCGCGTTTTGCACTAGAAGTAACCGATGCGGTTATTGCAGCTGTAGGCAGTGATCGTACTGCACTTAGATTAACACCGGGTGCTTACTTTAATATGAGCGAAGATAGCCGCGATAAAGCGGTATTTGATTACTTATTAACAGAACTTGAAAGCAGAGAATTAGCGTACTTACACGGCGGTATTTTTGACGACAGCATGCGCTTTGACTCGCTTGAAGGCAAAAGCATCTCTGAATTTTTACGTGCAGGCTACAAAGGTACATTAGTAGGCGTAGGTAGTTATAGTTTTGAGTCAGCAAAAGAGGCTATTAACGATGCTAAGTTTGACTTAATCGCTATTGGTCGCCCACTTATTGCAAACCCAGATTACATTAGCAAAATTGCAAACGGTGAAGAGTTAGTACCATACAGCGATGAAATGCTTGCACAATTGAAATAAATTACTATTTGTAATAAGTTCTAGAAAATAATTAAGACACCCAAAGTTAAACCTTTGGGTGTCTTTTTTTGTACATATTCCCGCCATAAATCTTCCATATTTGTTTAATTTTTATGTAAATAAAGTTCATCCTCGTTGTCATATTTAAAATTCATACTGTCCGCGTTTTCATATTTCATAATTAAAATCAAACGGGACAACAATGTACGCTTTAAAAAACAAATCGCTTTTGAGCATGGCAATTGCCATGGCGGTATCAACATCTACTTATGCTAACGACAACACAATAGAAGAAGTAACCGTGGTTGCTAAACCAACCAGCTACGCTAACAATGTTATTGAGCCTGCAATGCTTGAGCAACAAAGTTCGGTATCGAGCATATTATCGGTTATTGATAACTTACCAGGTATTAGCATAAATGAAGGTGATGCATTTGGTGGCGACGATTGGTCTACTACAATCACCATGCGTGGTTTTAGTATTGATGGGAACCAACAACAATTAGGTATGACCGTTGATGGCATTCCCAATGGTGGCTCTAATTATGGCGGTGGTGCTAAAGCTAACCGTTACCTAGATAGCGAAAACCTGGCAACGGTTGAAGTAGGTCAAGGTACGTCTGATATTAAGTCGGCTTCACTTGAAGCACTAGGCGGGACATTTAACTTTGTAAGTAAAGACCCAAGCCTTGAAAAAGGCACTACCTTTGCTTATACCTCAGGCAGCCACGATGCCACGCGTTATTACTTTAGACACGAAACAGGCACTGTTTTTGATAACACACAAGCGTACGTAAGTTACTCGCAAACAGATACAAGNAAGCCGCTGGATTGGTTCTGGCAGTAATGGGGGTAAAGACAACCAACACGCTGAGCTTAAGTTTGTATCTAATTTTAACGACTTAACACTTACTGGTCGTTTATCTTACGATGATGTAAGCGAGACAAACTATAACAGCGTAAGCCTTGAGCAGTTTGAACAAACACCCGATTGGGATCAGCTTACATGGAATTGGACGGGAGTTCCGCATTTTGACCAAATGTTTGCAGAAGGGTGGGGGACGCTTCGTGAAAATACCTTAGGCTATTTAAAATTTGAATACGCGATTTCGCCAACCTCATTATTAACCGTTAGCCCTTATTATCATAAAAATTCAGGTCGTGGCGATTGGATCCCACCTTACTTAACAACGCCCGTTGATGAAAATGGCGAGCCAACAACCGAGGGCGGCACTAATGCAGGCTCTTATGGTTTTGCTGATAGTGAAGGCAATCCGCTTGCACCAAATGCCGATTGTACGCAAAGTTTGAGCTGGCCATGGGAGTCGGGTCCTGGTTTAAATCCTGCGTGTTACGATGCAACAGCAACGCCGGTTATGTCTTACCGCCATACGCATTACAACAAAGATCGCTTAGGTGTAACGGCAAATTACCAAGCTACATTTGGTGATCACGATATAGAAGCGGGCTTTTGGTATGAGCAAAGCGAGCGTGACGAGTCGCGTGATTGGCACAAAGTAATTGATGCGCGTATTTATCATCACTTTGATAGCACGCCTTACTGGACACAATACAAAAACACTTTTGATACCGATACATTCAAATGGTACCTACAAGACTCGATTAATTTTGGTGACTTAACATTAAATATTGGTGCAAAACAGTATTTAGTTGAATTACAAAAGTACGACCACTTTGCTAACGAAAGATCAGATAAAGTAGATAGCGACTCAGACGTGTTATTTAGCGGGGGTGTATTGTATCAGCTAAATAACAGCACAGAATTATTTGCCAGTTACAGCGAGAATTTTTCCGCAATAAAAGACGGTGTGCTTGAGCGAGACAGCTCAACACTTACAAACATAGAGCCAGAAACTGCAGACAATATAGACTTTGGTGTACGTTATCAAGCCGACAGATTAACTCTTACAGCAACGGCTTACAGTGTTAAGTTTGATAACCGCATTACCTTTATTGCTCCTGGTAGTGGCACAGACGGCATTGATTACACGATTGGTACAAATGGCTCGTACGTAAATGTAGGGGGTATTGACTCAAATGGGCTCGAGCTTGCAGCAAGCTATATGTTAACACCAAGCTGGAGCGTGTATTCGTCGTATACTAATAGCAGTTCTGAGTATTCATCTGATGATCCAAATGCATACGATTCACAGGGTGTAATATTAAAAGACGAAAGTGGTAATGAGGTAGCACCGAGCTTTAGAAAAGGCGACAGCATAATAGATTCATCAGAAGATTTATTTGTTGTATCTACCGATTACTTTAGCGATGGCTTTCGTGTTGGTTTATCGGCTAAATACACCGGTGAGCGCTTAGGCGCATGGCAAGACGAAGACACTCGCACGCGTAATAAAGTAGACGGCTACACCGTACTTGATTTTAATGCAGGTTATTCAACTGACGTAGATGCAGGCCCGTTTAAAGCCATTGACGTATCGTTTGTTGTCTATAACGTTACTGACAAAAGCTACTTAGCAGGTGGTACCGGTAACGGCTCTACTTATTACATTGGTGCGCCTCGCACCGCAGCAGTTACATTTACCGCTGACTTTTAATTAGGTTTTAGTAATTGAATTAAAATAAAGCCCATCATTGATGGGCTTTATTTTATGAAAGGGCGCAAACGCGATGAAAACGATTACAAAAGTAACACTATTTAGCTTAAGTGTATTAGCGAGTAACTTTGCAACAGCTGCGCAAAATGTAGTGCTGATAACGCTTGATGGAGTACGCTGGCAAGAAGTATTTAATGGGGCTGATAATAGCTTAATTAATAATACTGATTTTGTTAAAAAGCCAGAGCAATTAAAGACCCAGTTTTGGGCAAAAACAGCAAATGAGCGCCAGCAATTACTAATGCCTTTTTTAACGCAAGTAGTGGCTAAAAAAGGGATTATAATTGGCGATAGAGCTAACGGCTCTACTATGTCGGTAAGTAACCCGTGGTATTTTTCATACCCTGGTTATAACGAAATACTCACCGGTGAAGTTGACGAAAATATAAATAGTAACAACAAAGTGCTCAACCCAAATAAAACTATTTTAGAGCGTTTAGATAAGTTACCTGAGTTTAAAGATAGCACAGCCTTATTTGGTAGTTGGGATGTATTCCCATATATTGTAAATACTAAGCGCAGTAACGTGTATGTAAATGCAGGCTTTATGTCAATTGAAGAGAATTTATTCACTGATGCGCCACTGTTAAATGCGCTACAAAACGAAATCCCCAGTCCTTGGTATAACGTACGACTAGACAGTTTTACATATCGCTTTGCTAAAGCGTATATGTTGGCTAAAAAGCCTAAGTTGTTAGTGATAAGTTTAGGCGAAACCGATGACTTTGCGCATGATGGACATTACGATCAATACCTTAAATCGGCAAGGCAAAGTGACGCGTTTATAAAAGACTTATGGGCAACTATTCAAACTACAGCGGGTTATAAAAATAACACCACACTAATTATTACTACTGATCACGGCCGTGGCAATAATGCCAATGATTGGCAACATCACAGCTCTAAACGTGCACTTGCTGAGCTAGAGTTAGGTGAAAATACCTACCCAGAAGGAATTGTCGGCTCTGAACATATTTGGCTTGCAGCCATCGGCCCCGCAATAAAAGGACGGGGCTTAATTAAAACTGAAAATGAGCTTAAACAAGTACAAATAGCAGCGACCGTTTTAAAGGCTCTTGGGCAGAATCCAAATGAAATAAATTCAAATATGGCGCCAGCTATTAGCGAGATTTTAAAATGAAGAACCTATTAAAACCATTAACCCTATCTGCCTTGGCGCTGAGTTTGGTTATTAGCGCAAGTGTTACTGCCGCGCCATCTAAAATTCTATTTGGTTCGTGTGGTCATCAAGATAAAAACATACCCATATTTAATACAATTAACAAAGAGCAGGGGGATTTGTTTATATTTTTGGGTGACAATATTTATGGCGATACCAACGATATGGATGTACTTGCCGAAAAATACCAACGTTTAGGGGCAAAGGCTGGTTTTAAAACGTTAAAAGCGCAAACGCCTATCATTGCTATGTGGGATGACCACGATTATGGCCAAAACGATGCAGGTAAAGAGTATCCGCATAAAGAGCAATCACGCCAAATTATGCTTAATTTTTGGGATGAACCTGTAAACTCAGCGCGTCGCACTCGTCCTGATGGAATTTATACCTCGTACATGTATGGTGAAAATGAGCAAACCATACAAGTAATAATGCCTGATTTACGTTGGAACCGTGATGCGCTAAACCATGTAGGTGAGCTTGAATACGACACTAAGCGTAAGTTAAATAACCAAGGCCCGTATAGTCCTAATGAAGTGAAGGGCGCATCAATGCTAGGTGAAGCCCAGTGGCAATGGCTTGAACAAGAGCTTAAAAAGCCTGCTGCAATAAAATTGATTGCCTCAAGCTTACAGCTTTTACCTGACTTTACAGGTTGGGAGTCATGGGCAAACTTTCCTGAAGATAGAAACCGTTTATTTGCATTGATTAAAAAGCATAAAGTAAATGGGGTAGTGATCATCAGCGGCGATACGCACTGGGGTGAAGTATCAAAGTATCAGCAAAACCTTGATTACCCATTAATTGAGATGACCAGCTCTGGCTTAACTGAAAAGTGGAAAGATGTAAGCCCTAACAAACACCGAGTAGGGGATTTTACCCATAACGTAAATTATGGTGATTTAAGCATAGACTGGCAGCAAACTGATCCCACTATTTCACTTAAATTAAAAGGCATTGATGGCGAAGTAATAATGCAAAGTGACTTTAGTTTATCAAGTATTAGCCCTTATAAATAAACTCACTACTACGCACAGTATATAAAATAGATGCTGTGCGTATAAAAATCTGTAAATTAGTTCTTAACTCTCTGATTTATTAAAGCCAATTACCCGTTTGCGCTACCCCTAATATTGAAAATATCTTACACTGGTTTTATCTCAAGCAAGGTTAGTGTTATATGCTAAATATTATTCAATCAAACCGGATGGAAGCCCTGCAAGCGCAGTTCCACCAGCTGTTAAAAGTAAACCCATTGCAAAGCCCGTTCGACAAAGAAGTAGTGCTAGTGCAATCGCCGGGTATGTCGCAGTGGTTAAAAATAGGTTTGAGCGAAAACTTAGGGGTTGCAGCGCAGGTCGATTTTCCGCTACCGTCGAGCTTTATTTGGCAGTTGTATCAGCAATTGCTGCCAAATGTCCCTAAAGAGTCGGCATTTAATAAACCCAACCTTGCTTGGAAACTGTTTGCAATTTTACCAAACTGTATTGACGAGCCGTTATATTTGCCGCTAAAAACCTATTTAGAGGGCGATATTGACGGGCAAAAAACCTTTGCGCTGTGCGAAAAAATAGCCGATGTGTATGACCAATATTTAATGTACCGACCGCACTGGATAGCCACATGGGATAGCGGCAAAGATGAGCTTGATGACGTAGATGTAGCCATTGCCCCATGGCAACCTGATTTATGGCGACGCATTGTAAAACTAAGCCAAGAGCTTGGGCAAAGCCAATTTCATCGCGCTAACATGCAAGGGCAATTACTTGCAGCACTTGAGACGATGGACAATAGCTTACTGCCACAACGCATTAGCTTATTTGGTATATCGGCGATTGCCAGCTCCCAGCTAGACGTATTTGAAGCGCTGAGTAAAAAAACCGAGGTTATATTATTCTTTTTTAACCCAAGTGAGCATTACTGGGGCGATATTATAGATGAAAAAACAGCAGCTAAAATAAGCGCTAAATACGCTAAAATGCCGCTGGTGGAAGCGCAACAAAAAAAACAAACCAATCCAGATGAAGAATACTACTTTATAGGTAATCCGTTGTTATCGTCGTGGGGGAAATTAGGTCGCGACTATTTTGAACAACTTGTACAGCTAGATGCCCGTTGGATTGATGGTTTTATTGATGTGTTTGACGACACCTTACTAGGGCAAGTACAAAGCGAGATTTATCAGCTTGCGTTTAAAGGTGAATCGCTGACCGATAACAAAGAGTGGTTTATAAACGACGAAGGTAAATTACCAATCAGCGCAACCGATACCAGTATTACGCTCAGCGATTGCCATACACCGCTCAGAGAAGTTGAGCGTTTGCACGACTACTTACTTAACTTATTTAATCAAAACCCAACGCTTACCCCCAAAGACATAATTGTCATGATGCCCGATGTAGGCACTTACAGCCCCTACATTGAAGCCGTATTTGGCGGGGCACAAGGCAGCCGCTTTATTCCTTATGCATTGGCCGATTTAGCCATAGAACAAGAAAAGCCTGTCCTTAGCTCATTTGCGAGTTTAGCTAACTTACCGTTTTCGCGCTTTGGTGTGTCGGATATTCTCGATTTATTACAAGTGACGCAAATAGCCGAAAAATTTGGACTTGAAGCGCACGAATACGAGCAAATTCAATACTGGCTTGAACGTGTAGGCGTTAAATGGGGTATAAACGCAGCGCATAAAAGCAGCTTTGATTTACCCGCTATTGATTTAAATACCTGGCAACATGGGCTCAACCGTTTACTGCTTGGTATTGCCATGCGCGACGAACAATGCCCGTTTAACGGTATTTACAGCGCTGATGAAGTAGAAGGCATGGCGCTTGATACTCTCAATAAGCTCGTGCACTTTATTGATGTACTGCAAAGCTTTAAAGAGCAGCTAACGCCTGATGACACGCTCACTAATAAAGCGCATATTTTAAGCGAGCTATTAAACGCCATATACGAAAGTGAAAGCGACGACAGCTGGGATTTATTAGTACTTCAAAACGTGCTTGAAGAGTTACAAAAACACCACGACAACGGTGATTACAGCAAAGCGGTTTCGCAGCGTATTGTTAGTTATTTAATTAAACAAGGCATTCAAGAAAAAGGCGTAGGGCAGCGATTTTTGGTCGGGCAAGTAAACTTTTGTACGCTTATGCCCATGCGCGCCGTGCCATTTAAAGTGGTATGTATGCTGGGCTTAAATGATGCCGACTACCCGCGTAACGTACAGCCTATTGGTTTTGATTTAGTGCCTTATTCTAAAAAGCAAAAAGGTGACCGATCACGTAAATTAGATGACCGTTATTTATTTTTAGAAGCGCTACTGAGTGCCCGCGACAACTTATACATGAGTTACATTGGTCGCTCGTGTTTTGATAACCAACCGCGCATGCCATCAACGCTTGTAAGTGAGCTGTTAGAATATATTGGCCGTAGTTTTGTATTAAACGAAAAGAGTGAAAAAACGCTGCCCGCATGTCTAATCAATCAGCAGCATTTACAGCCCTTTAATAGCCATTATTATTTAGCCGATGAGCAAGCTAATACTGTGCTGAGTAACCACAGTTACAACCCAATTTGGCTGCCAAGTGAGTCAATTAAACCAGAGCCAGTTATTGCACTTGATGTGACTGTGCCAGAGCAGCTAGATCTCGATGTGTTTATTAGAAGTGTGTGCAGCGCACAAGAGAGCTTTTATCAGCAAACATTAGGTTTACGCCTGCCACAATTTAACGAAGTAGCAAAAGACGAAGAACCATTTAGCCTAGATGCACTGCGCCGTTATTTTTACCTTGATGAAATACTTAAAGCCAATATAAACGAGCAACCACTGAGTACCGAGCAAATACTGCAGCGGGGNCCTCAAGCCAATGTAGGCAGCCTCATATTTGAAAGTATGGAGCACCGAGTTGACGCGCTTGCAGGGCAAGTAAAAGAGCACATTAAAGGCGGGAAAAGTGAGCCGATAGAAGTTTTGCTTACCATTGAAGGCACCAAAATAGAGGGCTGGCTAAATCATGTTTATTTGCAAAAACAAGTGTTTTATCGCAGCGCCAGTATTAAAGCGAAAGATTTAATTAAAGGCTTTATTTATCACCTTGCAGCGCAAAGTATGGATCAACAAGTAGAAACATTGTTACTTGGGCTTGATAAGCAAATTACCTTTGCGCCCATAAGCAAAGCCGATGCCGATGCACTATTAGCCGATTGGTTTGAGTTATACAAAGCGCTGCGCGCAGAGCCTGTGCCGTTTTTTCCGGTAAGTGGTTATGAGTACGTTAAAAGCGGCGGCGATATAACAAAAGCAATGAGCAAATTTAGCCCGCAATACATAGGGCGAGGCGAGGGCGAAAACCCGTATATTCGCTTAACGGTGCAATCGCTAAACGACTGCCAAGAAGAATTTATAAAATGGAGTGATAAATTGCTCACGCCTTTATTTGAACACGCAAAGGAGAGTGACCATGCAAGCGCTTAATCCTCTTACTATGCCGCTCATTGGTCAAAGTTTAATAGAAGCCAGTGCGGGTACTGGTAAAACTTATACAATTACGGGGCTGTATTTACGTTACTTGTTAGGCATGCAAATAGAAGGTGAGTTAAATACGCCGCTCAGTGTTGAGCAAATTTTGGTTGTAACCTTTACCGACGCCGCCACCCAAGAAATTAAAGACCGCGTACGCAGCCGAATTATTACTGCACGCGACGCACTGCTTGGGCAAGACCCAAATGACGAACTCATTGAAGGCGTAATTGCCAAAATTGATGATAAACACCGTGCTTTTGATTTACTCGATGCAGCTGCTAAATCAATGGACGAAGCCGCTATTTTTACCATNATGCTAAAACAACATGCGTTTGAGTCGGGTGTGGCGTTTAATCTCGAATTTATTTTAGATGAGCGCGACATACTGCTCGAAACTATTAAAGATTTTTGGCGTGCGTTTGTATACCCACTTAACAAAGAACGCACCGATGCTATTTTAGATGTATTTGCCGCACCCGAGGCTTTATTCGCTCAAGTGGCGAGCATTTTAAACAAAGCTAATGCGCACATTACGCCACAAATAAAATTAGAAGATGTATGGAAGGCGCGTGACGAGTACATAACACGTGTACCTGCATTTAAAAAAGCGGTGTTAGAGCAAGAGTTTATAGGTGCTATAAAAGGCTCGGGTTTAAGCGGGTCTAAAACGCCAGCACGAAAAGGCAGCCTTGGTGCGCTTGAGGCATTTTGTTTAGGCGGTGATTTGTTTTTTGAATTTGGCACTAGCAAGTATTCGTTTGAAGTGTGGAGTACAGAAAACTTAAGCGATGCAGGCAACTATAAAAAAAATCAGCCATTATTTCTGCATCCATTACTGAGTCAATTTGACGAGCTTGCCGCCCTTAACAACACCATAAACCAAGGGCTTAAAATAGCGGTTGTACAACATGCAGCACGCTGGGTAAAAGCCGCAATAGTTAAGCGCAAGCAAGAGCAAAGCGTGATCACCCCAGATGACTTACTGACCAATTTACACAGTGCGCTTAATAACGAGCAAGGCGACGTACTGGCGCAAAAAATTGCGCAGTTGTTTCCGGTTGCCATGATTGATGAATTCCAAGATACCGATCCGATTCAGTACGGTATTTTTAGTAAAATTTATGGGCAACAAAATACCACGCTTGCCATGATAGGCGACCCTAAACAGGCTATTTATGGCTTTAGGGGCGCGGATATTTTTACGTATATTGGCGCAAAAGAAGCTGTACAGACTGATCAGCAATTTACGCTGGGTACTAACTTTCGCTCAAGCACCGACATAGTAAATAGCGTTAATAGTTTATTTGGCAAACACGCTAACAGCTTTATTTATAACGACGCCATACCGTTTAACGCAGTGGCTGCTAAAGGCAAAAAAGCGGATGACTCTCTTTTAATTGATGGCAAACCCGCTACCGCATTCGAATTTAATGTATTTGTGGATGAA
>NZ_AUTP01000362.1:0-16217 GCF_000498075.1 Pseudoalteromonas sp. TAB23 | reverse complement strand
TGACGTGGTTTAATGGATTCGACTACCCCAGTTAAGAGATAATCAACTTAACTGGAGATCGATAATGACAAAACGTAAAAAGTATTCCAAAGAATTTAAACTTGATGCCATCGCATTAGTTGTTGAGCAAAACTACTCTCAAGCAGAAGCCTCTAGAAATTTAGGGGTAAATCCCAACATGCTTGGTCGGTGGATAAAAGAAGCTGAAAATGATGATGGGCAGGCTTTTAGAGGGAATGGTAATTTGACCCCTGAGCAAGAAGAGATCAGAGAGCTAAAAGCGCAAGTGAAACGCCTAGAAATGGAGCGTGAAATATTAAAAAAAGCGACGGTCTTCTTTGCCAAAGAAACGAAGTGAAATACTCGTTCATAACCCAATACAAGAAGACCTGGCCTGTGGCGGTAATGTGCCGAATACTGGGTGTAAAAAGTAACAATTACTATAGTTATCAAAAGCGATATTCAACTAAATCAGAGGATCCAACACATCAAGAAATGATTGATTGGGTCAAGGACATAGCGCACTTCAGTGATAATACTTACGGTGAAAGGCGTATTCAGAAAGTCTTAAATGCACTCGGTTTTCCGGTGAGCCGTCACAAAACAGCACAGTTAATGAAAGAGGCAAATGTCTGGGTGCGTTATAAAAAGAAATACAAAGTAACAACGAATAGTGACCATAACAAGCCTATTTATCCCAATGTACTTGAGCAAAACTTCAACGTTGAAGCCGCTGATCAAGCTTGGGTACAAGATATCACTTATGTTTGGACTGCAGAAGGTTGGTTATATCTGGCGGTAGTGATTGATTTATATTCGCGTAAAGTCGTTGGTTGGAGCATGGGCTCACGAATGAAAGCGCAGCTTGTCTGTGACGCACTGACTATGGCGATGTGGCAACGCCAACCCAAAGCAGGGTTGATTATCCATTCAGATCAAGGGGTTCAATATGCAAGCCATCAATATCGTAGATTGCTCAAGTCAAACGACTTCATTGGTAGCATGAGTAAGAAAGGTTGTTGCTGGGATAATGCTGTTGCAGAAAGCTTCTTCGGTAGTTTGAAGCAAGAGCGCGTGCATTGGAAAAATTACCCAACGCGTTATGAAGCTCAACAGGATGTAATGAATTACATCTGCATGTGGTACAACAGTCGTCGCTTACATTCGTACTTAAATTATCAAAGCCCAAATGACTTTGAAGAACGAACCGAAACATTAGATATGGTTTCTTAACTAGGGTGACTGAATTTAGTTGACCACGTCAGCTATTATTATAATAAATTTAATATTATGATTGATAAAAACATATAATTATATTTCTATCCTAAATTAATACGTAACTCCTTTCCCAACACTCTACATTTATACTAACTCATAAGCCAAGTGCCAATTAATTATTTTTGGTACTTGGGAATCAGAGGGATTAAATCTTGACTTCATACATCATAATTAATTAGCTGTTTATATTCGCCGAAACTCAAACAAGCTACTGTGTCGGATGGCGCTTCGCTTATCCGACCTACGTTTTCAAATATATAATTCGGGGTTATTGGGGCGTGGGTATTGGAGGTTCGTTGGGTTTCGCTGCGCTCTACCCAAACTTTTATCTCTTCTTGATGAGTGTTTGTCTTAAATTTTTACGCAGACAAAAATGGCGTTGCCTGAGCGCTCTGCCCATGGGGTTATTTTGTCGTAGTCATGTTCAAATATGTGGATTTCGAAGTACGGTTTTAAGGCTTCTTTAAGCTCGGTATAACTAAAAGCAACCATTGGGTGCTCGTCGTGCCATACGAGTGTTTTATCTGCGGTGGTTTTTTCTATGCTGAGTTTTAATAACTGTTTGCTGCCAGTGCCACTGTAGTGCCAACCAGAGCGAAATGTGAATAAGCTATTTTCGCTTGTTGCTGTGTGCTCTACAAATGAATCGCTGTCGATTTTGTTTTTATCAACCGTGTTAAAGCAAAATATTCCACCTACGTTTAATGCGCTGTGTACGCTAGCAAGGCATTCTTTTAGCTTATTAATGCCGTCGCAGTAATGGATTGAATACAAAAAGCAGGTAATTAAATCCACGTGCTCGGTTACTTTAAATTCACTCATGTTTTGCAATGAAAATTGCGCTTCTGGGCAACGCATTTTTGCTTTATCGAGCATTGGCTGGTTTATATCAAGCCCACTACTTTTATAGCCGTAGTCAATAAAGTGGCGTACATGCGGGCCGGTGCCACACGCTAAATCGAGATGGGTATTTGCGCCATTACCAAAAATTTGGTGCAGCCTGTGAATAGAATTGCTTTGGGCTTGATAATCTATATCTGCGCACATTAAGTCGTAGTAATCAGAAAGGTCGGTGTAGAGTGCATTTGCGGACATATAAGCCTAGTGGTAAGTAGTAGAATATTTTTAAGTCGCGCATAGTAAACTAATTAGCACAATTAACGAAGAAGATATGAGCTTTAGGGTAGATGTAATCTTAGGTTATAAATTTTAGGTTATAAAGTACAAGCTATAAAGTACAGGGTTGTCGGATGGCGCTTTGCTTATACGGCCTGTGTATTTAAATATTATAGAGCGTTGTTATAAAACGGTGTGGAATTGGAGGCTCGTTGGGTTTCGCTACGCTCTACCCAACCTACGTACTATAACTTTAAGCTGCGCTTTAACTAATTCCTAAATACTTATGTACTTGTATTGATAGGCGCCAGTTTTTGGCAATGCAGGTGTCGATTGCTAATTTAGTTGCTGATACTTTTTGACTAATTGGCTGTAAATAAACAAGCTTTGGGTTAACGCCTGTTTTAGCAAATAACTCTTCAAGCTCTTCTACGTGCTTTTGCATAGCAACGGGGTGTTTTATCTCGTTTGCACGCTTCATTGTGCTGGTAAGTACTTCATAACCGCCGCGCATATTGATTTTTGGTGATACCGTTACCCATGTTTGCTCTGGCGCGAGTATTTCAAACGTGCCGCTGGTTTCTATTTGTGTACTAAAACCATGTTCGTGTAATAAGTTACATACTGGGTTTAAATCAAACATGCATGGCTCGCCACCAGTAATAACTACGTGCTTTGCGGTATAACCACGTGATTGAAACAACGCTAAAATTTGCTCTGCACTGGCGTTAGCCCAATGATCTGAGTCGACTTTTTTTTCTACGGTTTCGTCCAGCGATACTTTATATACATTATCAACATCCCACGTTTGCTTAGTGTCGCACCAAGAGCAGCCTACTGGGCAGCCTTGCAGACGTAAAAATATTGAGGGTGTGCCAGTAAAGCTAGCTTCACCTTGAATGGTTTCAAACACTTCATTAATTTTGTACAAAAGAGATCTCACTTACTACCTAGCAGCCAAATTGCTACTATTAAAAAACCAAAAAGCGCTGTGCAAAAATTGTTATTTAAGCTGCGGCCGTGTAGTATATCGCGCCCTGATATAAACCTCTATTAAAACTAAGAGCAAAACAGATATGACGCAAAAAGTAGTTGTTATTTATTCCGGCGGTATGGACTCATTTACCGTATTAAATAAAGCCCTGCAACAAGGCCATGATGTATATGCCCTATCATTTGACTATGGTCAGCGTCATGTAAAAGAGCTTAAAGTGGCGGCAAGTGTGTGTGAAAAATTAAACGTTCCACACAAAATTGTTGATATTTCGGCGATTAACCAACTTATTGGTGGCTCATCACTTACTGATGATATTGACGTACCTGAGGGCCATTACGAAGAAGAAAGCATGAAAAGTACGATTGTACCTAATCGTAATATGATTTTGCTCTCGCTTGCTGTTGGTTACGCGGTATCACTTAAAGCTGGCCAAGTTTATTACGGCGCTCACTCTGGGGATCATGCTATTTACCCTGACTGCCGTCCCGAATTTGTGCAAAAAATGGATGATGTGTGTCGTATTGCTAATTACGACGCTGTAGAAATTTTTAGCCCATACTTAAACAATACTAAAATTGGTATTTTAACCGACGGTATTGAAATGGGATTAGATTACAGCCAAACGTGGACTTGTTATAACGGCCGTGAAAAGGCCTGTGGTAAATGTGGCGCGTGCCAAGAACGCCTTGAAGCATTTGCACTAAATAACATTACAGACCCGTTAGAATACGAATAAGCGCTAATTAATTAGTAATACAATTGCTGTAAACAAAAAAAGGCTATCATCGATAGCCTTTTTTGTTTGTTTAATTTTAACGTAGAGATTACAACCAGCGTTTTACGCGCGCTTTATAGGCGGTAAACTCTTCGCCAAATAATTTAGTGAGCGCACGCTCCTCGGGTATTATTTGAAAAAACGTTAAATACGCAATAAACCCTATAATACATAAAAGTGCCCACAAGGAACTTAACCAAATACCCCACCCTGCTAAAATAAATGCAAAACCTACATACATTGGGTTACGCGAAATCCGATAAATACCGCTAGTAATAAGTTTAGACGCTTGCTCAGGTTTATTAGGGTTTACAGTGGTGTTTGCTATTTTAAAACTCACCACCCCTGCAATACAAAAAACACACCCTATAATGACCAAACTTGCTGCTAAGTAGGTAATAAATGCGGTGAAATCAATAACACTGTAATGCGCAATAAGCGCCATTATGCCTGCAAAAAACAGCACAACAATAACGGGAGGTATTTTATTATTTAACATGGCAACTCACTGTATTGGCTAAAGTATGTTTATTATATGGTGGCTATGCAGCCATTAAACAATATCTAAAGTGTATAAATGATGAACACGCTCAAAGCTTGGCTTAAGTGAACTATACAGATTAAGTTACAATTGTCAGCTTTATCAAAAGCGCTTAAAGGTTATACTTTAACCATAAACGAATAATAAAATGATAAGGAATGAGATTATGTCTGGAACTACGATGATTGTACTTATTGTGCTAATTTCGGTTGGCTCAGGAGTGGTTTACGATATGTATAAAAAGCATCTTGAGTTTAAGCATAAAATGCAAAACAACAACAGCGATGCCCATAAACAATTAGCTGAAACAAATGCACAAGTGCTTGCATTAAAAGAGCGTGTACAAACACTTGAAGCTATTGTTACCGATTCAAGCTTTAGCGTTAAAGATGAAATTAATAAACTTTAAATTGTTATAAGTAATTTGGATATAAATGTGCATTTTCTGGCTGCTCAATACCGTGAGCAGCTAAAAACCCACCAATAGCTTGCCCGCAGCCCTGTGGTGCTCGCCCGCTGTCTATCTCAAAATTTAACTGGTTAGCATGTTGCTTACCCATAGAGCAAAGCCCTACAGTACTTGGCGAGCGCATAGCGATACTTAAGTTACCTATTTGCTCAACCACAACGTGCTTACTAAAGCGGGCAAAACCTTTGTACTTAAATTGCTCGTTTACGTAATCATTGCTTGTGGCTACTAATGCTGTAATTAAGGCGTGTAAAAAGCTATTAGCGGATGGATCTGCTGTTAAAAACGCGATTGTTTTTTTATTAAACTCGCTAAGTTGGCAATTTTCACACAACAGCTCAACAGTATATAAATGTTGCTCGGCTATTTGCTGCTGGCTCTTAAGTTCAATACTTTTTCCTGCAAATACAATACGTTTAAGCACTTCATCAACACGGTTTTCAGCACTTTCACTTTTAACAAGTTCAGGGTTTTGCGCCATTACCGGTAAGTCGTGATGGTTATTAAATGGCGTACTTGTTGCGCCGCTTTGCATTAACTGAAAGAGCTCTCTTACTTCATGTTCACGCGCTACTTTTAACGCTAAAAATGCAGTTTGAATAAGTTCTGAAGTAGGTAAGTTTTCCTCTACTATCCAGCGTCTGCCAAATAATAGCTTTTTGGCTTTGCCTTCATTTGCAGAAGCACTTTTTTGATAGTTATCTGGGCTCAGCACTGCTACTTGCAGGTAAATTTCTTCACCTTTTTGTGCAGCAAGCACTCTAAAGTGAGCCGAAAACTCTATACTCTCAAGCACTTCGTTTACGCTTTCAAGCGTGTGCTTGTAACGTAAAAAATGTTGTGGCACCACCCAGCTACTATTAGCCAATTGCACAAGGGGTGCATAAGAAATAGGTTGCTCGTAACTGTGTTGCCATTTTTGCTCATTGCTAAGCAAATGATTAATGTGACTCTTGTTATCTGACATAAATAAACCAAATAAACTCGCGTTGTGCGATATAAACTATGAACACATTACGTCGTCAATGTCGTAATTAGATCACATGTACGCCCTACTTTCGGGCTTTTTTAACTATCGGTGAGTTCTTGATAGTCTGTTATAACTTTTTGATAGTATGGCTTATCTTTATTGAGCATTTTATTATAATGATTTATGAGTTGCCGTTGGTACATAGCGTGCTCTGCACTACTAAAATCCCACATTTTATTGCCGGTATGACTAATCTCATTATTGCTACTAAAGCTCACTTCAATCACTTCATAAAAACGTTTGTTGTCGTAAACTATTTGCTCACTTACAAGCCCTAAACCTAATTGCTTTAAACCGACTCGCAACTTATAAGTGTGATGCACTGGGCACAAAATAAAACGAACATTATTTAAATGCTCACTTACGTTATTAGCAGTAATTTGTTGTATTAAACTTAACAACAGCTCACCGCCAACACCTGCTATTACAACTACTTGGCTTTTACTTTGAGCAATTTCAATTTTGCCTACATCCTGACATAAGACCTGCCACTGCGGATTTTTATTACAGGTTTTTTGTAATTTATTAATAGATGATAATTGCGTTTCTAGGTCGTTCATTAAAGTGGCGACTATATCTACAAAAATAACCTGGTTTGCAGTTGCGCGTTTTAATAGCGCCATGCCTAAATAACCATGGTCGCAGCAGCAATCCCAAATAATATCGTGATGCTGCGAAATTAATGTATCAATGGCAGTTAGGCGTTTGCTGAGCTTCATTTAATCTGCAGATTGTGACGTTTTGTAGATAAGTGCTTTTAAGCTTCTGTCGCTGTCTACTTCAATAAAACGCTCGGTAGGGGCTAGGCGCTCAACAAATTCAATTGCGCCTTGGGTGTGCTCGTTTATTAACGCTTTAAACGCATCTTCGCTAAGCTCTGGGCTATTCGCGCACAATAACAATTGTGTGGTATCGCAAAGTAGCTCTGGCAACCTGCGCAGCACTTTTTGATAGTCTTTAGTTAATATAAAGCTGCCTTTTTGAAAGCTTGGCGGATCAACTATTATTAAGTCAAACGGGGCTGCTTTTTTTAGTTTTCCAAACGACTTTAAAATATCGTGAGGTAAAAAACTTACGCCACGCTCAAAGCCATTTAATTGATGGTTTTGCTTGCCGACTTTAAGTACACCTTTGCTCATATCCATGTTCATTACATGATCTGCCCCGCCTTGCATGGCTGCAAGCGAAAACCCACATGTATACGAAAATAAGTTAAGCACTTTGCCATGTTTACTATTAGCCATTACAAACTCACGGCCGCTGCGCATATCGGGAAATATTCCGGTATTTTGACGGCTCTGTAAATCAACCAAAAAACGAATGCCGTTTTCAGTTACAACATGCGGGTTAGGTAATTGCCCATAAACCACAGTGTTTTGGCTTTGTACACCAGCGCGTTGCTGATACACAAGTGACGTAATAAGCTCTGGCTGGTTTTTTTGTGCCCACTGCCACACAACATCGGTAAGCTCGCTTAGTGTTTGCTCGTCAATTTCGTCGTACGAAACCAAAAACAAACTGGGCGGATAAAAGTCTAAATTAATATGACTTAACGCCTCAACACTATGGCCACGGCCATGAAAAACACGACACAGTTCATTTTTTAAAATTGGCGCATCTTCAAGCGCAGTAATAAGAGGAGTAAAGTTTGCTGTCATTTTTAATTAATCAACTGTTGTTGTAGTTCATGTATTTCATCGCGAACAGAGCCCGCTTTTTCAAATTCTAGATCGCTTGCGTATGCATGCATTTTGGTTTCAAGCTGCTTAATTTGCACTGTAATTTCTTTCGCACTAAGTACCTTTTTAGAATCTTTACGAACAAGTCTAAGGTTATCTTTAGGGCCGGCTTCTTCGCCTACATCCATCGCATCAAGAATCTTTTTGGCTAGTGAATGCGGTTCAATACCGTGTTCTATATTATAAGCATGCTGAATTTCGCGTCTGCGCGCTGTTTCGTCCATGGCCTTAGCCATCGATTTTGTAATTTTATCGCCGTATAAAATAGCGCGACCATCTAAGTGACGTGCAGCACGACCAATGGTTTGAATGATTGAACGCGCTGAGCGTAAAAAGCCTTCTTTATCGGCATCAAGTATGGCTACTAACGCCACTTCTGGCATATCCAGACCTTCTCGAAGTAAGTTAATGCCCACTAACACATCAAACACACCTGCACGTAAATCACGAATAATTTCAACCCGTTCAACCGTGTCTATGTCTGAATGTAAGTAACGCACTTTTACGTCGTGCTCACTTAAGTAATCGGTTAAATCCTCAGACATACGTTTGGTCAAAGTGGTTACCAGTACGCGTTCGCCCTTCTCTACACTTTTATAAATTTCTGAAAGTAAGTCATCAACCTGATCGCCTACTGGGCGCACTTCAATAAGTGGATCGAGCAGCCCAGTTGGGCGAATTACTTGCTCTGCGATTGCGCCCACACAACGGTCTAACTCAAAGTCGCCTGGCGTTGCTGATACATAAATTGTTTGTGGTGAAATAGCTTCAAATTCTTCAAATCGCAGCGGCCTATTATCCATTGCTGAGGGCATTCTGAAGCCATACTCAACNCTTTTCGGCTTCTGTCGCCTTTATACATTGCGCCAATTTGCGATACGGTTACGTGCGATTCATCAATAATCATCAATGCATCGTCTGGGAGGTAATCAAGTAATGTGGGTGGCGGATCGCCCGGCGTACGGCCCGATAAATAGCGGCTGTAGTTTTCTATACCAGAGCAATAACCTAGCTCCCGCATCATTTCTATATCGTATTGCGTACGCTGTGTTACGCGTTGCTCTTCTACTAATTTATTAGCACTGAGTAACTGGGCTCTTCGATCTTTTAGTTCTTCTTGTATTTTATCGATAGCACCGAGTATTTTTTCACGCGGGGTAACATAGTGTGTTTTTGGATAGATAGTGGTGCGTATTATATGCTTTTCGACGGCGCCTGTAAGCGGATCAAAAATACTCAAGCGCTCTATTTCGTCATCAAACATTTCTACGCGAATTGCGAAGGTGCTAGATTCTGCAGGAAATATATCAACCACTTCACCACGTACACGATATGTACCACGGCTAAAATCTATATCGTTGCGGGTGTATTGTATTTCAGCTAGGCGACGTAGCATGTCGCGTTGGTCTACTTTTTCGCCCACTTTTAAAAGTAGCATCATTTTCATGTATGATTTAGGGTCGCCCAAACCATAAATAGCCGATACCGACGCCACAATAATAGTGTCGCGACGTTCAAGCAGTGCTTTGGTCGCACTTAAACGCATTTGTTCTATATGCTCGTTTATCGAGGCATCTTTTTCAATAAATGTGTCGCTAGATACAACATAGGCTTCTGGCTGGTAGTAATCGTAATACGATACAAAATACTCAACCGCATTTTTAGGGAAAAACTCTTTCATTTCGCCGTATAGCTGCGCGGCAAGCGTTTTATTGTGCGCCATTATTATTGTTGGACGGTTTAAATCGTTAATAATATTAGCCATGGTAAAGGTTTTACCTGTACCGGTGGCACCTAATAAAGTTTGGTGTGCAAGGCCTGCTTCTAATCCTTCACATAGCTGCTTAATCGCTGTGGGCTGATCGCCTGCTGGTTTAAAATGTGATTTTAACTGAAAATGGTCGCTCAATTATTGCACTCCTGTAACGATTCGCCGCTCAGCGCTTCTAGTTTTTTCATAAACCATTTGTATGCCACTATTGCTGTAAATAAGTTACCTAAAGCAGCGCCAATAAATAGCCCTAATAATCCGGCTATTTCGTTGCCTACATAAGCAAATGGTACATAAAATATGAATAACCGAATGACACTTAATACCAATGCGTACATTGGTTTGTGTAAAGCATTAAACGATGAATTTGATAATATGATCACCCCTTGTAAGCCATAACTTAGCGGGATGGTATAAATAAAGAGTTTAATTACATCTATTACAGCTTGTTCTTTACCAAATAATTGGCTTATAACACCTGAAAATGCAATGAGTAATACGTAAATGGCAAATTGCCATACCATTACAAATTTTAGTGTGCCGGTATACGCTTCTTTAACGCGGCATAATTTGCCAGCGCCAAAGTTTTGGCTAACAAATGGCGGTAATGTCATCGATAGCGCAAACACTAATATACTTGCAATAGATTCTATTCGACTTCCCACTCCAAATGCAGCTACGGCCTCTGGCCCGTGGTGCGCAACCATAGCGGTCATTACGGCCATTGCAACTGGTGTAAGCATGTTTGCGCCGGCAGCAGGCAAACCAATTTTTAATATTTTACGAATAGCGCCAGTCACTGTTTGCTTGCCTGCTTTTAGGCTCAACAAGCGTTTTTTAACCGCTAATATATATAAAATAATAACCACAGCAACCGACCATGCAATAACGCTTGCTATGGCCGCGCCTTGAATACCTAACGCTGGTACTGGCCCAAAACCAAATATCAATATAGGGTCAAGTATCGCGTTTATAAGCCCTGCTCCGCCCATTACTATACTTGGCGTTTTTGTATCGCCACTGGCGCGCAGTACCGAGTTACCAATCATTGGAGTTATTAAAAATACACTACCGATAAACCATATATTCATGTATTCGTGTATTAACGGCAATACTTGTGCGCCCGCTCCTAGCAAAGTAAATATGGGGTCAATCAGTAAATACCCAACAGATGACAACACAATAACCAGAACCACACCAACCATTAAAGAAATACTGGCGTCAAAACGCGCTTCATCTATTTTATTACTACCGAGCGCTTTTGCTATTACTGCCGATGTACCGATCCCCAGCCCTATTGCTAAGCTAATAACGGTAAAGGTAACCGGAAATGTAAAGCTCACCGCTGCAAGCGGCTCAGTGCCTAATAAGCTTATAAAAAATGTATCGACAATATTGAACATCATTAGCGTGATCATGCCGAATATCATCGGGATGGTCATCGTCTTTAATGTGGGCAAAATGGGATCGTTTAGTAAATCTGGGCGAGTCTGGGATTTTGAAATTGCGCGCATGAAATAAATAGGCCTCTTTTACTGAACGAATCATTTTAAAGCATCAAGGCAGTTCAAGCCACGGATTTATCACTACAATTGAAGTAATTAAAGAAGTAAAGATTCGAAAAAATAGTAAAACTTAGTTTTTGCATCTTTTTGTTAAAATAGAGCCTAAACACACCAAAAACCAATTAAAACACATTTTTATAACTTTTATTACAAACACCCAGTGATATATGATGCTTTTTTACACAAAGGTGCTGCTTGGTTTATCGTTACGAAAAAATTCCCTCATCGAGTTGCATACATTCAGCATCAAATCATAACCCATTGTTTTATATTGAATTAAAAATAGTGATTTAAAAGCTTGAAATCGTTGTAGCACCCTAAACCATTGGTGCCGATGATGTTCTTAAAGTTTCATAAACAGAGTTATCCACAGAAACCGTGGATAACTCATTCAAACCCGCATTTATAAAGGCTTTGAGAGAGCCTCCATTTTCGGTGATATCCAACCAATTGACCATTTGTTAATTGTGGCATTTTTATAAACTCACGCTAAAAACTGTAGCTCACCAATTTTTCTTCTTAACATAGTTGTACGTTAGGTATAAAAAAACGTTTAATACAAAGTTAAGTTATTGATTGCTCTATTTTTGAACGGATAAAACAAATACTCATTTTATACATAGTGATTAGATCACAATTTAGATCAAAAAATATTTCTGTGGATATATGCATAGGTATATTTTTAGAAAATTAAAACAAAAAACGAATTAAATACGAAAAATATCGCTAAGTAAAAAATGAGTTTTTATGTTTTTGAGTTGTTTTTTAATAACAAGCCACTTTAATACCGTGTTTAATTTAACCAATTTGAAGGCTCAGCAATAATAAAAGTCACATTGTTATTCTTAAATTTTTAAAAAAGTAACTTTAATAGAGCTATAAAACACGCAGATCGAACACAAAAACAACGAATAAACCTCTTTTTTCAATTTATGACTTTTATATGTTGACACTTTGCGGCGCGGTCATTAATATTTCGCCCCGTTGAAAGGCAAGACGCTTCCCCCTTAGCTCAGTTGGTTAGAGCGACGGACTGTTAATCCGCAGGTCCCCCGTTCGAGTCGGGGAGGGGGAGCCAAATCATCATAATAATATCACTACTTTTAGTTCCCCCTTAGCTCAGTTGGTTAGAGCGACGGACTGTTAATCCGCAGGTCCCCCGTTCGAGTCGGGGAGGGGGAGCCAATTCTAAGAATTTCATAGACATCTCAAGCTAATTCCACTACTCTTCCTTATATAACTAAAGCATTAGTTTATTCCTTAATGCGCTGTACTTAGTTTATTAATCAAGGACTTGATTCCTTCCCTTTTGAATTATTAAAAGACTGAAAACATGGCTGGATTTAAAAAACTTATTTTTATACAAATTATCTCTTGGTTATTGTGTGTTGCAGCAGGAAGCTACTTCATATCTATAAGCTTTGATACTGCGGTAAGTGATGCACAAAAAAGTGCGCAAACTACTGTTACTAAGTATATTAATGACCTTTCTTTAGACGATATTTCTGCTCAAAATTTAAAACAATCAATTGCAGATGGTAAAACGTTTTCAAGTTTCACTCTAAGAGATTACCAAGGGGCTGAAATATTTAGCATTAACCCCCCTACTCAATTACCAATGTTTGCTGATTTTGTACTCTCTAACTTTAACTCAGTGCGCCCTCAGTTTGCTGTAAATGACGCCTCAGATATAAAAGTTGAATTTGTACTTAACATTGAGCATTTAGCGTCGCAGCTACAAACCTCCCTTTTTATTGTTATTTTGATTTCTGCCATTTTAGTTATTATTCCAATAATTCTAATGAAATCTATTTTTTACCATTTAAATAAAAACATAAGTACAACAGTTGCTGACATTATCGATATTTATATCAATCAAAACCAAGTTGATAATGATTTAGAAACAGCACTAGATGGCACTCGATTGAAAAAAATGGGAAAAGATTTAGTACCTAGCTTTAATCGATTATCACATTTCTTAAAAAACAAAAACGAAGACATACAAAGCGCTGCTATGACTATTAAGCATGAAGCGTACAAAGATGTAATTACCTCGCTTGGTAATCGTAATATGTTTGTTGAGTATTACGAAAAAAACATTGAAAACACTGAGCAAAGTACATTTGGATCTTTAGCTATGGTTCGTTGTAGCGAACTACAAGCTATAAACCAAAGCCGTGGTTATCAAAAAGGTGATGAGTACGTTAAAGGCGTTGCCGATATTATTAAGCACATAAGCGGCACTTACACTGGCAGCCAAATATTTAGATTAAACAGCTCTGACTTTGCTGTCGTACTACCCCACATTCCTTTAAAAGAAGCAGAACGCTTTGGTGAAAACCTGCAATCGCGCTTCACGCAGTACCAACAAAACCAAGAGTTAAGCTCGGTAGCTAATACAGGTATTGTAGGATACGAAAAAGGTAAGCCGTTAGGCGAATTGCTTTCTGTTGTTGATAACGCAATGAGCATGGCGCAATCAAAACAAGTAAACGCATGGCACGTACAACGCGAAACCGATTTAGTTAATAACGTAAGTGCGGGTTTTGGTAATCAAAACTGGCGTAAGGTTATTAAAGAAGTTATTGAATCTAAGCGCGTGCATTTGGTAATGCAAAACATTATGCCGCTTGGTAAAAGCATAAAAGCCTACGCTGAAGTACAAGTTCGATTTAAAACAGAAGACAATCAAGTACTGCCTACCGCTTCTTTTTTAGCGATGGCCGAAAAGCTTGATATGGCAATAGAAATTGATCGCCTGATAATTGACTCTTCTCTTGAAAAGGTTAAAAGCCGTAATTTATCTGAAAAGTTTTTTGGTTTAAACGTAACAGCTTCTAGTGCACACAACGATCAGTTTGTAATTTGGCTAGAGCGCCGATTATTGAAAGATACGCATATTGCATCTAAACTAGTATTTGAAGTAAGTGAGTTTGGTTTACAGCAAAACATCAAGGCTAGTAAGCGCTTTATCGACATGGTTCACCGTGTTGGCGCACGCGTTACAGTTGAACGTTTTGGTGTTGGCTTAACTTCATTTAAGTTTTTCCGCGATTTAAAACCTGACTTTATTAAAATGGACGCAAGTTATACTCGCGGCCTCGAAGACGATAAAAACAATCAGTACTTTATGCGCTTAATGGTCGATTTAGCCCACCGCATTGGTGTTAGCGTATTTGCTGAGGGCGTTGAGAGCCAAGAAGAAAAACACATTATAGAAACGTTGTGTTTAGATGGCGTTCAAGGTTATTACATAGAAAAACCTAAAGACATATAGTCTATTGGAGGCATCATGAAAAGAGTAATTACCTTTATTATACTTTTTATTATGCCTTTGAGTTTGTACGCAAACGCCCCGCAAAAAGAATTAGTTTTTAGCACTCATAACTATCCTCCATTTTCATTTGTTGATGAACACGATAATGCCGCTGGCCCCTTTGTTGATATACTTACCTTAGCGTGTAAACGCCTAAATTATAAATGTGAGTTTGTCAGCGTACCAAATCGTCGCTCTAAGCTCATGTTAAAAAACCTGCAAGCTCAAGGAAACTTTCCTATGGGCTGGAATCTTGACCGCAACGAATGGCTTTATTTTTCGATCCCGCTTATGAAAATGCAATATGGCTTTTTTCAACCTGAGGGTGCAAAAAAAACCATCAAAAGCCTCAATGATCTACAAAAAATGCAAATTGCTGTTTTTGGCCCTTCAAATGCATCTTTTCAACTAATCAAAATACAGCAACAAATGATTAAAGACGGATTGAGGGAATTTGATATTGTTTTACTCACCGATGCCAATGGTACGGGTGTAAAAATGATAGAAAACAACCGTATAGATGGATATTTTGCCAATACTTTACAAGCGCGCGCTAGGCTAAAACAATTTAACTTACATCATGTTAATTTGGCTTTTTTACAAAGCGAATCCCCCTATTTTATTGGGTTTAATAAAATTCAATTATCTACTGAAAAAATCGCCCTATTTAATAAAGCACTATTAGATTTATACCAAGAACACGATCAATTTAAAGATATTTTAAAGCCGTATAATATTGATCCTATTCTAATTACACCTGAAATCTTAAGTCGCTTTAATATCATTACTGATTGAGTCGTTTATTTGCTTCTCATGTGTTGTTAATCGATAAAGAAAAAAGGATAATACCCACGTTTATTATAGCGTGAGGCACACATGACAGAATATGTCTTGTTATTGATTGGAACCGTTCTGGTTAATAACTTTGTATTAGTACAATTTTTAGGCTTATGTCCGTTTATGGGCGTATCAGGTAAGCTTGATACGGCGATTGGTATGTCTTTGGCAACCACGTTTGTGCTTACTCTTGCCTCTGTAACTAGCTATTTAGTTAATCAATATATTTTAATCCCTCTGGATATCGCCTTTTTACGCACCATGAGCTTTATTTTAGTGATTGCCGTTGTAGTGCAATTTACCGAAATGGTTGTGCGTAAAACAAGCCCTACTCTATATCGTTTATTAGGCATATTTTTACCGCTGATCACCACTAACTGTGCGGTATTAGGTGTGGCTTTATTAAATATCAAAGAAGATCATTCATTTTTACAATCTGCGGTGTATGGTTTTGGTGCTGCGGTTGGTTTTTCTTTAGTGCTTGTATTGTTTGCAGCACTACGAGAACGTTTAGCAGCTGCTGACGTTCCTACGCCTTTTAAAGGCGCCTCTATTGCAATGATCACTGCAGGCTTAATGTCGATGGCGTTTATGGGTTTTACTGGATTAGTGAAGTTTTAATATGACCTTGTTTTATGCCTTGATAGCGATTGGTTCGCTAGCACTCATTTTTGGACTTATTTTAGGGTTTGCAGCAATTCGCTTTCGCGTTGAAGGTAACCCTATTGTTGAGCAAATTGATACTATTTTGCCGCAAACTCAATGCGGACAATGTGGCTACCC
>NZ_AUTP01000361.1:0-2622 GCF_000498075.1 Pseudoalteromonas sp. TAB23 | reverse complement strand
TAATCCCTTCCAAAACGCCAATTAAAACAATATCAAACACTTCTATATTCTGCGTAAAAATACAGTAATCAATTGAACCAAAATAGGAACTCAGCTATGGTTTGTTTATCAATAAAAACAAATTTAAAAACGAGTTAATCTACAGGCTCGTTAGCTTTACTTCATAAGGTTGTGTATGTCTCATTATTTTGGGCTTGATGAAATCAAAGAAAAATTGATTATTATTTCTGGTTTAGCTTTATCAGGTGAGGAGTTCTGTAAACGTTACAGAATGGGTTCCGAAGAGCACCATAATACCTACAATATTAATGATTATACGAAGTTAACTAAATTAATTGTTAGTAATAATATTATCGAAATAGCTGTAAAAATTCGATGTTTAGTTGACGATTTAAAGTCACAAAATATACCTGTGGACTTTGGTAGCGAAATAAAAATGTACAATACTGGACGCTGTGCTGACGGAAAGTCTAAAGACAGAAATTTTCGCTTTATTTGCAATAAAGTTATTCACGCTGATAAGTTCAATTTGGATTTCATTGGGAGCAAAGCTTACCACCCTGATATGGTTTGGTGGTCTGGATTGATTACTCTTTCAGGAGAATACGATGGTAAAAGGTGGGAATTTTTCTTTTCAGTTTTAGATTGGTCTGATCAAATGGTTCATTTTCTAAAATCAACTGAAGAGGAAATTAATAAATCCCAGTTAAATTCACGTGATTTGCAAATGCACAGCTAACAACACGCCCTGAGGTGGACGACTAGTAAAATTTAGCTATTAACTGCAAATTTTAAAAGTGGTGAGCCTCTGCGTTTTAAGGCCGCTAAATACGTCGATTCATCGTAGGGTGTATTCGTTTTCCAACACTTAAATACAATCCTTATCCATTTAAATGCCAGCGATCTAATTATGCTGTTATGCTGCTTACCCTTGGCTTTTTGTTGCTCATAATACGCTTTAGCCCAAAACGAATAACGAATAGAAAAGCCTGCCCATTCCACAAATGTTTGCCTTAAAAAAGTGGGGCAACTATAACGCCAATGAGTCCACATCTTTTGACCACTGCGCTCAATAACAGGCGCTATACCCGCGTACTTTTGAAGCTCTGCAGCATCATTATAACGCGCACGATTACTCCCAAAAGCAACAAGTAAACGTGGGGCGAGTTGTGGACCTGCACCGGGTAAGCTATAAAAAATTAATTAGGATGACACCCATCCTAATTACTACGAAAAAGCCAACAAAATCAGTATGAATAGTGCATTTTTATAAATAATCAATCACGCAAAAAGCTGAACTATGTAGACAAAATGAAAGTAACAATAGACAGCCCAATCGGGACGATATCTGTTTATTAAAGAATGGCAAGCGACTCGGCTGTATCGAAAAGTAATTAACAGTGACACCCATCCTAAATTTTGATCATTAACAGTGACACCCATCCTAAATTTTGATCTTTTTAAAATTAAGGACTACGTTTATTTAGTGTAAAAAATGAGCAGGGTGTCTTATGGCTATCGCAAGAAAGCGTCAAGTAAGTTTGGTTGATACAAAAAAGTAATTAACAGTGACACCCATCCTAAATTTTGATCTTTTTAAAATTAAGGACTACGTTTATTTAGTGTAAAAAATAAGCAGGGTGTCTTATGGCTATCGCAAGAAAGCGTCAAGTAAGTTTGGTTGATACAAAATACTATCACTGTATTTCACGCTGTGTTCGTCGTGCATTTTTATGTGGAGAAGACCGTTTTACTGGTCAATCTTACGAGCATCGACGAGGGTGGGTTGAAGATAAGCTGCTTGAATTAGCAAAGGTATTTTGTATTGATGTATGTGCTTATGCCGTAATGAGTAATCACACCCATTTGGTACTATATGTAGATGATAAGAAAGCAAACAGGCTGAATGATAAAGCGATTGTTATTCGCTGGCATAAACTCTGTAAAGGCACATTGTTAACGCAAAAATATGTACAAGGTGAAAAGCTAAGTAAAGTTGAACTCATCTTTTTCAACCAAACGGTTAAACAATACCGCGAACGCCTAGCAAGTATTAGCTGGTTTATGCGGTTGTTAAATGAAGACATTGCGCGCAGAGCAAATAAAGAAGATAACTGCACAGGACGATTCTGGGAGGGTAGATTCAAATCGCAAGCATTACTAGATGAAGCAGCACTTGCAGCGTGTATGGCCTATGTCGATTTAAATCCCATTAGGGCTAAAATGGCTAACACACCAGAAGAGTCAGACCATACCAGTGTACAAAAGCGCTTAACATGCGCGACAGAAGGTAAACAGCCTAAACAGTTACTACGTTTTGCAGGTATGCCACGTCAGATTATGCCTAAAGGACTGCCGTTTGAGCTTAAATCGTACCTTGAACTTGTTGAGCTAACAGGGCGAATAATACGAGAGGATAAACGCGGCTATATTGATAACATGAACCTACCTTTGTTAGAAAGGCTTAATATATCCCCAGAGAACTGGTTAAAGCTGACTACGCAATTTACGCGCGTATTTCATGGTGCAGTAGGCAGGCCCACTTCACAAGCAAGTTACTGTGAAAACTTAAAGCGGAAACGGCGATCAAATATTAGCAACTGCGAAAAGCTACTCGCATAA
>NZ_AUTP01000360.1:0-3990 GCF_000498075.1 Pseudoalteromonas sp. TAB23 | reverse complement strand
ATTGAACCAAAATAGGAACTCAGCTATGGTTTGTTTATCAATAAAAACAAATTTAAAAACGAGTTAATCTACAGGCTCGTTATGAAGTACGTATATGAATAGAGTTGATGCATTAGAAGAGATTGTAACTTTTGGACTTCATCGTAATGAAGCATTTTTAGAACTGGTTAATTATCCATTTGATAGTGAATTAGAGTTAATTAAAATTAACAATAAAATACTTATAACAGTTCTAAGAAAGTACAATTCAAATTTGATTTCTAGTAATGAACTTGAAGAATGGGCAAATTTCATTGAATGTCGTGATGATATTAATTATGAAGAAGTTGAAGGTTATATATATGCACTTGCAAACCCTGAATTAATGGGGGAAGTCTGCCCTAAAAGCATATCTAAAATGTTGAAAATACTATCAACTTCATAACAAGTAGTAATTAGGATGACACCCATTCTAATTATTACGAAAAAAGCCAACTAAAACAGTATGAAGTGTTCATTGTTATATAATGAATCACGCAAAAAGCTGAGCTATGTAGACAAAATGAAAGTAAAAATAGACAGTCCAATCGGAAGAAGATTAATGATTAGGATGACACCCATCCTAATCATTAGGATGACACCCATCCTAATCATTAGGAAAAAAGCCAACAAAAACAGTATGAAGAGTGCATTATTATAAATAATGAATCACGCAAAAAGCTGAGCTATGTAGACAAAATGAAAGTAAAAATAGACAGCCCAATCGGGCTACGATAGCTGCTTATTAAAGAATGGCAAACGACTCGGCTGTATTAAACCGGCTTTCCTTTAAATAAAAAGCGGAATATTACGGTGAATAAAGGCATGAATAAACTGACCTTACGGGGTCAAGCGAAAGTGAATGCCTTTACTTTATTGTGTGGCAACTGTATTGCCTTGTTCATAATATAGAAAGTTAGGATGACACCCATCCTAACTATTACGAAAAAGCCAACAAAAACAGTATGAAGATTGCATTGTTATAAATAATGAATCACGCAAAAAGTTGAGCTATATTGATAAAATGAAAGTAAGAATAGCCCCCATAGGTCGACGACAGCTTTTTATTAAAAGATGACAAACTGCTCGGCTGTATTGAACCTGCTTGCCTTTAAATAAAAAGCGTAACATTACAGTGAATAAAGGGATGAATAAATTGACCTTACGGGGTCAAACGAAAGTGAATACGCAATGGCAACTGTATTGCCTTGTTCATAATATAGAAAAGCTGCAAAATACGATACATTAAGAAGGGTAAGCCCTTTTAACCTAAAATAAAGTCACTAAAGCACCCGTAATCCCTTCCAAAACGCCAATTAAAACAATATCAAACACTTCTTTATATTCTGCGTAAAAATACAGTAATCAATTGAACCAAAATAGGAACTCAGCTATGGTTTATTTATCAATAAAAATAAATAAAAAAACGAGTTAATCTACAGGCTCGTTATATGCTAAGGTTGTCTCTTTTGGGATACGGTGGTATAGTTTAACCAGATTTGATAATTAGAGGTTGCTATGCCAGAGATAGATGCATTGCTTGGGCTTTCATTTTGTTTGTATTTTTTTGATAACAAGCAGCATAAATTACCTCATATTCATGTCAAATATGGTAGCTATGAGCTAATCATAGCAATTGAAACAGGTGAGTGCTTAGAAGGTTATTTGCCAAATAAGCAACGAAAACGAGCAGAAGCTCACATTGAAAATAATCGAGTAAAATTGATGGCAATGTGGAAACAAGCGGTTGCTGGTATTAACCCGGGTAAATTATAGGTGACGTATGTTAAAAGTAATTGATGTTGATTTGATAGCTGATTTTACACTTGAGCTTACTTTTAGTGACGGTTATACCGGTGAAGCGAACTTAGCTGAGTATTTCCAAAAAGAAGCATTTAGTCATGTGACTAATTTTCAAAAATTTGCATTAACGGCTGATGGCTCTCTTGATTGGAGTGGTGTTGAATTATCAGCGGCAACATTAAAAGAAATCACGGTTGGTAGTTATACTGAATCTGATTTGACGCCTTTTGACGTTAAAGAAATGGAAATGGTAATTAAACAGGCTTCATGGGATTCAATGCAAGAAGGTCGAGCTGACATTTTGCAAGCGGCCATTCGTTCTTATGTTGAACAATTTGGGCACAGTGTTGTAATTGAGCGTGCAGGAATTAAAAGTAGAACGAGTGCTTATCGTTCATTAAAACCTGAAACGACACCAAGTTTTGGTACTTTGGTTCAATTAGGGCATGCAGTAATTGAGTTGGCTAAAGATAGAGTATCGGCTCATTCTTTGAGTCGCATGTAACAAATGCATCAACACGATTTACTACACTCGGCATCTCAGGTTGTCGGGTGTTCCTCGTTTTAAGGCGTCAATTTTAAGTATAATTGCATAGTAGTAAACGTGTTATGCAGGCGTTGAGGCTGTAGAATTACTCTTTTTAGGAACGTATCTTACTATTTTTAATTGATTGCTTTTTAACTTTGAATCCATCTGTTCGCTGTGATCTAATAGATATTATTCACCCACGGTAAACTGTTATGGCACTTTCTTTGGGTGAGAAGTCAAGCCTGACTTATCCTGTCAAAATAAATTCATTCCTATCAATTTCGCTGAGCAAATTTTGCCTGGCACCTTTGAGTATGCCCTTTGTTATATTGTCGAAAATAAACTCGATTTATCGGGATTTGACGCGTGGTATAACAACGACAAAACGGGCGCTGCTGCGTATCCGCCTTCGGTAATGCTAAAGATTATTTTACTGGCCTATGCACATGGTTTTATCAGTAGCCGCCGAATTGCTAAAGCGTGTGAGACGAACATTTTATTTATGAGTGTGTCGGGAGATATCCAGCCGCATTACACATCAATAGCAGGCTTCGTGGCTAAAATGCATGAACAAATAAATTAACAGTGACACCCATCCTAAATTTTGCTCTTTTCAAAATTTAGGACTACGTTTTAGTTAGTGCAAAAAACGAGCAGGGTGTCTTATGGCAATTTCAAGAAAGCGTCAAGTAAGTTTGGTTGATACAAAATACTATCACTGTATTTCACGCTGTGTTCGTCGTGCATTTTTATGTGGAGAAGACCGTTTTACTGGTCAATCTTACGAGCATCGACGAGGGTGGGTTGAAGATAAGCTGCTTGAATTAGCAAAGGTATTTTGTATTGATGTATGTGCTTATGCCGTAATGAGTAATCACACCCATTTGGTACTATATGTAGATGATAAGAAAGCAAACAGGCTGAATGATAAAGCGATTGTTATTCGCTGGCATAAACTCTGTAAAGGCACATTGTTAACGCAAAAATATGTACAAGGTGAAAAGCTAAGTAAAGTTGAACTCATCTTTTTCAACCAAACGGTTAAACAATACCGCGAACGCCTAGCAAGTATTAGCTGGTTTATGCGGTTGTTAAATGAAGACATTGCGCGCAGAGCAAATAAAGAAGATAACTGCACAGGACGATTCTGGGAGGGTAGATTCAAATCGCAAGCATTACTAGATGAAGCAGCACTTGCAGCGTGTATGGCCTATGTCGATTTAAATCCCATTAGGGCTAAAATGGCTAACACACCAGAAGAGTCAGACCATACCAGTGTACAAAAGCGCTTAACATGCGCGACAGAAGGTAAACAGCCTAAACAGTTACTACGTTTTGCAGGTATGCCACGTCAGATTATGCCTAAAGGACTGCCGTTTGAGCTTAAATCGTACCTTGAACTTGTTGAGCTAACAGGGCGAATAATACGAGAGGATAAACGCGGCTATATTGATAACATGAACCTACCTTTGTTAGAAAGGCTTAATATATCCCCAGAGAACTGGTTAAAGCTGACTACGCAATTTACGCGCGTATTTCATGGTGCAGTAGGCAGGCCCACTTCACAAGCAAGTTACTGTGAAAACTTAAAGCGGAAACGGCGATCAAATATTAGCAACTGCGAAAAGCTACTCGCATAA
>NZ_AUTP01000359.1:0-8305 GCF_000498075.1 Pseudoalteromonas sp. TAB23 | reverse complement strand
CTGCGTCGGCTTTGGTTGCTACCGCTAGTATGTTTGACGTTTTGGTAAATTCAGATAGCTCAAACCCATTTAAGCCGGCAATAGCTGATTGAATATCGTAAGCACTGCGGACGAACTCGGCCGAGTTACCCCCAAATTGAAAACCAAACTTATAGGCTGTTTTAGTCAGTTGTTGCAAGGCGTCGTCGGTAACGCCCAGTGATTGCACCTCGCCCAAAGCAGCAACGTGGTCAATTGCAGGCGCGAGCGATTTAGCAAGGGCATAACCTCCACCCACGGCCGTGGTTGCTCCGCGCATCATTTGATCTTGTGCGGCGGCAGTTTGCTGACTCAGCTGATTTATTTTAGCCATCACTTTATTAACCGGACCCGTCACCTTATCGATGATCCCGATTGAATAAGTAAGCTTGTCTAATTTGCTGAGTGTTGCCATTAATTACTCGCCGCCTAATGCTGTGCAAATACCGTTATTTACGGCGGTTACAAAGTTTTCTTGCTGTGATGTTTCAAGGTAAAGCGCCTGCGCCAAGCTCTCGTCAGTTACTGGTTGGTTGCCAAAATACTTAGCGTGGTATGCCAGTAACTGATCGAGCCTGCTTTTGCCTATTTGCTTGGCTCGGCTTTCGATTTTTTTACCGTAAAATTAAACTCAGGTTGGTATTCTTCAACAATTGCACCCACTAAAAATAACGCTGCACCCGGTTGCTGTACCAGCTCTTTGAGCTTTTTAGCGTCGGCTTCAACCACTGTGTTTAATAAAAAATTAGTTGCTGGCTGCACCTTGTTATTTGGCTGAGTCGAGTTAATGTATTTGTTGTAGTCGGCGCCATTTACATTAAATGTGATTTCGCCAACGGGGGTTTCTAATGTGATTTTTTTCTCAAACGCCATGATCAATACTCTCTTTAATATCTGCTTGTTCTAGCAGTGTGTAGGTAAAATAAGGGCCGTACTTAGCTGCTGATTGCTCGCACAAAGCAATAAATTCATCAAAGTCATTGGGATTTGCAAACACCTGGCAACCGGCTGACCACTTATCAACTTGGGTTGATGTGGTTTTGCTGTTTGCACGGTGGCAATTAATACCAAAGTAACCTTGTTGTAGCTCTGCTTGGGGTGTGACGTCCGTGTCTAACTCGGTGTCTTTGTTGTTGTCACGTAGAACAACAACCGGTTTATGCTGTACAAGGGCGCGATACTTGCCCTGGTGATAACCCAACGTCCATAAGCTTTTATGCTGCCCTGCAACTAGCACCGCTGTGCCGTCTATGTTCATTGGGTTTTTACGCCAGTAAATACCGGCATCTGTTGTGGCTTTATACTGCTTTAACTGCCATTCGCTGTTTTGCTGATACAACACACAAATTGCATCGTTAAACGTGTTGGCACGGGTGTTTGTATGGCGAATACCTATAATGTTTAGGTTTAATTCACCCTCAAATACTTTATGCCCACATGCTTGCAAGGTGCTTAGTAATGTTGTGGCAGTTAGTGTGCGAATGGCTTTAGTCATTACAAATCTCTCACTTCATCGTCAGTTAGGTATGGCACACCGTTAATTTTGACAAAATCAGGGCTAGTAATTGGACACTTGATTGATGTGGTGTCTTCTTCGCCACCATCGGCTTTAATGTTTAAAATTTCGTCCAGCTGCGGCAGGCAACCAAACGCTTCAACGTTCTTTTTACCTGCAGCTACTTCTGCATTAAACGCAATATCAAACGGTTCAATACCTTTCCAACTGCCTGCTTTTTCAGCTTGCGCTTGCACGATTAACCAATTTTCATGATCAAGCTTTAGTGTTACTTCGCCTTCAACATCGCCATCAATAAAGCCCTTTGGGATACCGCGCACTTTTTTAACGGTGCGCCCATCCGTAATTTTGCAAGTCGCTTCCATAACATGAACCATCGAATCACCAATGAAGATATCGAAGTCTTTACCGCCTAGTACTTTTTGCATGTTTGCGCTCCTACTCTGCGTTATCTAACATGATCCCAACAATGATGGTGTTGGGTGAATCGATTGGTTTAACTTTAAGTACGACTTGTAAGGTGGTCGCATTCATAAACGTTAGGTTGATACTGTCGTCTTTTGGTGCGCGAATTAAACCAGGGAACTTATCGGCACCAATATTGATAGAGCGTGCCATGTCGCGCAGCGGTTTACCCATAATGCGTTTACCAAATTCAATCCCGGTGCTGCTGTTGTTTAAGCGACGATTCTTAACGTTTTGAATTCCAATAATGCGCACAGCACGTGCAGCCATATCAACAATGCGGCCAATTTCAATTTTTTGAAAATCACCGCCTTCAGCGTCCAGCATGTTTACATCGCCAAAATACGTACCATCAAAATCAGCATAAAACTGTGTACAACTAAAACGCAGCGCATCAAGTGCCGCCGTGGTTGAGTTGGTTAAGGGGTTGCCGGCGGCATCTTCTGGGTGTGGCATCAATGACATTGCACCCGTAAGCACACGCATTGGGCTATCAGCAATAGTGACTGCGCTTTTACATAAACGCCCTGTTACTGCGCCTAGTTCGTCACCGAATAAAAGCGGGATAACAGCCACACGATCGCCTACTACGCCATCGGTTAACGGTTGTAATGAAGTCACTAAATCAGGCCAACTTTGCTCAGCCGTTAAGCCAGGTGCCGCAAGTAAAAAGCGAACACGACGAGCAAGACTCGATAAAATTTCAAGCGCTTTGGCTTGGTAGCTTTCAATGTCGGCTTTGCCTGTAACTGGCGTACAAATAACAATAATTTCAGGGCTAACATCCTGATCCATTGCTTTATCAATAAGGGCCATTACGTTATCGCCTGCGCCATGCGGGATGGCATAACCACTCACTAAGTCATCACCGTTGCGTTGCCATGCTTTTACTTGTGTTTTTAGTGGGGAGTCGGCGGCGCCAAACTCAACATCAAAATCACTTTGTGCATTAATAGATAAAATTTTGCCGTTGTTCTCACTCGCTTGACCGATAAACAACACACTGCGTTCAATCTGTTTCGTAGCGCCACTGCCTGTTTGTATGGCGGCAACGGTTACTTTACCTTGTGCCATGATCGTTCCTTTTGCTTTGCGCTACGCAACGTGCATAGCCTGGTTTAAAATAAAATTCATTTGCTGCTTTTCTTCGCCCTGCGTTTGCCCTAAAAATGAGCGGGCCGGCAAGTCAATTTGCCATGTACTCTTACTTGAGCTGCCCTTTAAATCGCGAAGTAAAAACCCTGCTTGGTTAATGCTTAAATTCTCTGTTATCCATTTAATGCTTGGGCGTTTACTGCCCTTGCCTTTACGACGCGGTATTTTGTAACCCTCGGCTATTAATGCCCTGGCTAAATTTCGCGTGGCTGGCCCTTCTTTATTTTGAGCCGCTTTACCTTTTGGCTTGCCTGCATCTAGGCTTATTCCCTCTTGGTGGGCGCGGGCTATTTTTCCGCTGTTGCCCCCTGAAAAATAAACACTGGCGTCGTTTGCACTGTGGCGAACCTTCATAAACTTTTTAAGTTTGGTGAGCATTTTCTTTTTTTTACTACTTGCTCTGCCTTGCCATGTTTTGCCTGCTAAATCCGTTTGCTTGGTGATCCGCTCTTTACTGCTTTTATTCGTTGTTCGAATAACACGACGTAATATATTGCGCCGTTTATTAGGCTTAAGCTGTAAAAACGCTAATTGGTCTTTGCTGCGCCCTTCGTCAAATTTAACGTTAAGCACGGCTTACAGTGCCTTGCAGTAAAAATGATTCAGCAACCCATAGACTTTGCTCGCCAAAGTCGTAACGGTTACCGTTTAATTCAAAGGGGCCATTGTCTGTTTGTATTAGCTCTATGTCTTCGCACAGCTGGTTAATAGTCAGCTCTACTTCATTGCTGTTGTCGTCGTTTACATCGGCGCTAAATTCAATGTCGGTGCTGTCATAACGCCCGCCATTGTTTTGCAACCAAAACGATGCAAAGGCACAAATTAACGCAGCCGGCGCAAAGCATGGATTAATGCTGATCACACCTGAGTAATAAAACCGCGCTGCCAATAACCCGTTACCATTCATTGTTTTACTACTTGGCTCTATGCGCCCGCCTTCTATCCAGCTATCAAACTGGGTATTAAGTGCCAACTTATGCCCTTGGTACTCAACACTCACTAAATGCTGTTTAAGCTTTTCAATTTTGCTTTTGCTCATAACAGCTCTACCGATAAATTAGGGCTTAGTGCTTGCAGTAAGCGCATGGCGTTTATGCTTTCGCGTTGCCAGTGTTCAAAGTTATCAATGGCTGATTGCGACTGTGCTGTTGCGTTTTCACGGTGTGTACTGCCAAGCTTGGATACCAATAAATTAGCTTTGGCTTTGCTATACACTGCATCGTTATAAAAAATTATTTGTTGTGCGTTTAATGGTGTGCCGTTAGTAAGCACAGCGCTTACTAGTTCTTGGTTTACCTCGGTCTGTGCGCGCTTTAGCTTTTCAACAAGCAGCTCACTTTTGCTGGCGTATTCTTGGGCAACGGCGTAATGCTCTATAAAATAAGCCGTGCTTAATGTCGGGTAATAGCCATTGCCTGGCACATCAACATTAATGCTTTGTAAATCTGCTTGTGGCATACCGCTTAAATTCATATTGCACCTGTAAAAACACACATTAAATTGGGTGTGGGCGCCACTTAGTCACAGGGCGTCAAACAACGAATGCTGACGAAGTGCTAAGTTGCCCACCGGCGTTGGAGCTGTTACTCGTTAACCGTTGCTTTTAATTGCTTTGTTAACTTATCGACTAAACCTTTAACCCCAGCTTTGTCGTTAATGGCTTGTGCGTGCTCTGCAAATAACAGTGCATTACCATAATTGTGTAATGCGGCATCAACCTTTGCCGCAATGGCGTACAACTTGCCGCCTACCACTTCAAGCCCGTTCCAATCTTGGTTTTTAACGGTATTAATTAAGCCACGCAGTACATAGCTAATATCAAATAAGCCTTGCTGCTTTGATTCTGATAGGTAGTAATTTGCATCGTCATAGAGTTGGTCGATAACGAACGCAGGCCAATGCTTGGTATTAAATACCGTGGGTAGCGGTTGCTTTTGCTCAATCATAAACGGCAGGAGTTCTAGCGCCGCATCCCAGCGTTTAAGATCAACCAACCAAATAAACACCCATGCTAAAACCGTGTTCGGATGGCACTGGCCGCTTAGTCGATATTTATTGATATACCCTAAATAATCTTGGCGTTCTAACGCTTCAGACTTGTAAGTTGCTTTGTCGGCTATATCAGTAAATGTTTTTAATTGAGCTAAGTCAGATTCGATGGCTGCTGCATAAAGCTGGTACTCGGTTTGCGTAGTGATAGTGGTTGGCGCATGGGTACTCGTGGCTGTTGCCGCGACCGTTGGCGCTTTTTCGTCAGTGCTTGTTGGTACGCTGCTTGCTGCTTTGGCTAATGATTTTTTGACTAAGCTCATTTAAAAACACTCTTTAATGTGGTTAAAAAGACCGGCTTNAAACAAGCCGGCCAAATGGGAATTTACCGAAAATTTAAACCCAGGCGCTACCGTCTGAATTTGGTAACTTGATACTGGTTGATTCGAAATACATTACTTTTTCAAGGTCTTCTACGTAGTAGCAATCGTTTCGTGATAGGTAGTCTTCAACGCGTTTTTTCTTAGCGTTGTTTTCTACACTGGTACGCGTTGATCCTGTTTGTACGTAGTGACTTAAGTTGTCAAAGCTGGTGACTAAAATGCCACGAGCGGGGAAAAACGGAATTTTGTATGTCATTAAACCGCCATAGGTATCAATCACCTGTTGCAGCTCAATCTTGGTTTTTTCACTTGGGGTATGTGCTTGCTTGGCGTACAGCTTGTTTTTGTCTTGCGCTAAAAGCTCGTCGCCAATAATAGCTACCATGTTTGCACGTTTGTGCTCTGGAATACCTTGCAATGCATCGTGCACCGCTTGGTCTAGGTTTTCGTAATCGCCGCCAGCACCAATACGAATTTCGCCAGCGGTTGCGCCTTCACTAATTGCGCGCTCGGGTGCATCGCGGCGAATTAGTTGTAGCCAGCCAATGTTTACATCGTTCATCATTGGATAGGCTGTAATATCTGTGGTATCAGCTACGTGCGTACCATTCCAACCAATTTTAATAATGTCGAGCGCAATAGCCTGGCGTACGTGATTACGATAACGATTATGAAAATCAGGGAACTTAGACCACTGATCCATTTTTACCCATGTGATATGAATGTCGCATTCTGTTGGGTAACAACGGTATTCACGTTTATCGAGCTTTGATACATCACGGGTTTTACGCTCTTTGGTGTCGTCAGTTTCAACGCCTGCACGACCTGTTACGCCACCGTCTACACTCATGATCACTGACTGACCAACTAAGTCGTCAACCGGTACGGTGTTGATCATCTGTAAAAATTCAGCCGATTCATAAACAGCATCATATAAGCGCTGCTCGGTTGTAGGCTCAACGTTGAACTGTTCACTCATTGATGTAACGCCGTAATTAACGGCCATGCCAGCCATAATGGCGACAAATAATTCTCTAGTTCTGGTTTTCATATTCTTTCCTGCGTTTAGCTAAGTTAAGTTAGAGTGAATGCAATTACAGACAGTTGCTGTATTTACCCTCATCGCCTTCGGGTTCTTCGTCGGCGTCAGTGGTATCACCCGCAGGTGCTTTCAACGCTTTGGTAAACTTGTCGTTAAGTTCACCTAATGCTGTTTTTGTTTTTGATAGCTCTTCTTTTACTTGAGCTAGTTCGGTGTTTTCATCATCAGCTGGCGGCGTTTGTTCACCTTCCACTTTTGTGGTTGAAAACGAATCAAGCTTTGTGGCTAAGCCGTCTAGTTTTTTACCAAACTCACTAAGCGGTGTGCCCAGCGCATCTTTTAAGGCTGTGGCTAATTGTGTTTCGTTCATGTCGGGTTCTTCCTTTGCGAATAGTCGTTTAAAAAATGGTTTTTTAGGTGCGGCGTCGATAGGCTCACATGATCCTAAATCAACTTTTAATAAAGAGACGTCCGTGTCATCTGGCTTACTCTTACTACTGAAATGGATACGGTCGGTATAGCAACTGGCTGGGTAGTCGGTTACTGCTAAACCGGTTAGGTAGGTTTTGCCTGTGCCCATAAAATCGCGGCTAATTTCGATACTAAAATAAACAGCTTGATCTGCTTTGTTCAGCTCTACAAACCCTTGATTGGGCGCAAGTACTGCGTATAAGCACACAACGCCCTCTTCGTTTTCATAGGCTGCAACGCTTTCTACATCGCCCAACATGCCGGGAATATCTACGTTATGAAGATTTTTAGCGGCCCAGCCCGACCAGTTAAACTCGTGATCAACATTAATGCGTGCACCGTATTTACGTGGGTTGTAGGTTTCTACTATGTCGGCTACGTCTTGCTCTGATATTTCGCGGCCGTCAACGGTCATACCTACAGCGGCAATCGATAACGGTTTAGTACGTAGTTGACCTGGCATAAACAACCCTTTTTAAATATGTGCAAATTAAGCGTATTGCTTTAAAGTGATTGCAGTTTGCACCCTCTTTTTATTCCTTTCCAACGGTTTAACTTTTTGAAATTCCTATATTTAACTTTTAGGAATGGCTAGGTTTTTGACTGACAGATTAAGCGTTTTATAACGAATACACTGCCGCTATGGATTAATAAAAGCGGCGCAATAGATGGCGAACTACGGACCAGAAATACGCAAAAAAGCACAAGATTTGTATGTTGTTGAGGGCTACACGGTGGACGAAATAGCCGAGCTTGACGAGATGCCCAGTGCGCGTAGCATTCGCCGTTGGTCGGAGGCTGGCAAGTGGGAGGACATGTGCCCAAGCTATAACGCCGAAATGGCCTTTAGCAAACGCATTAATGTACTGGCCGATAAAGACGATAAAACCGATGCTGACTATAAAGAGCTCGACTTTTGCACGCGCCAGTTGTGCGCACTTAATAAAAGTAAATTAGCCCCAGCCCCAAAACTGCGCGCAAGTAATGACAACCCCGCCAACAATAACAGCGGCAACAGTCATAACGGCAATGACAAAAAATCAAAGAAGAAAAAGAAAAACGATTGCTCTGGCATTACCCTTGAAATGCTCAACGAGCTTAAAGACACATTACTTTATCCTCACCAAAAACATTGGTTTGACAACCAAGACCATCGCACCCGCTTTATATTAAAACCGCGCCAGATTGGCGCTACATTTTATTTTGCATTCGAAGCGTTTTACGATGCTGTGGTAAATGGCCGTAATAAAATATTTATATCGGCGA
>NZ_AUTP01000358.1:0-15960 GCF_000498075.1 Pseudoalteromonas sp. TAB23 | reverse complement strand
CCGCCGTAGCGACCAAAACAATCTAATAAACCTAATGGCTCACCGCTTAGGGCGACAACACGGATATTACAAACCTTTTTACCCGGCGTTTGGCCGCGCCAAAGTAACGAGAACAACGTAAAGTAAACAGCAGCCCAGCCAAAACCTAAGCCTAGGTCTTGAATAATGCCTTTGCTCCACTGCAAAATACTATTTGTGGTTGTTTGTGCAGGTTTTTCTTCTATTAACTGCGCAGGCTTTATTTCGTTATTTTCACTGAGCACTAGTAGCTGTAAAAGTACGGTAGCAAGTTGTGGGTTTTGTAGGTCGTCCATTTCTGCTAATTTAGGTACTTGCCCGATTAAATTATCAAGCGCGTTTTGTTGGCAAGGTTGATCACAGCTTTCATCGGCTGTTTGCGCTAAATAAGTATTTACCCGTTGTTTTTCTGCGGCGGTAAGCCGAATTTCACCTTGTATTTTTACGCCCTGAATAGCTAAACTTTGATCAGCGTTATCGTCTTCTAGGTAATCAATGCCAATTGAAAGCACAGTAAGTGCGCTTACAAATAAAATACTTGCTGCCGTTATTTTTAAGATTCTTCGCCACACATTCGACATTTTTGGCAGGTATTGCTGCGCCGTACCTTTATAAAAAGCCATTGCAGCAACAAATGCTATTAAAGCCGCGCTGAGTTTGGCTGCTAAAAATATCAGTGCTACATCAATAATAACCGCTAATGCACGCCGAATTGGCGTAGCTAAAGGCAAGCCCAGTAAAGCACTGTCAATTTTAAAGGCGTAGGGGGTAACAACTTCTCGGGTTTCAGAATTTGATAATTCTAATTGTTCTATCTCTTTGGCTTTCATTTATTTTCTTGTTATTAAAATAGGTAACCCGGTTAACTTACGCGTTTTTTATTTTTTGCTCAAGATAAAGCTAATAGAATCAGTGCACAAAAAAGGGCTGCATAAAATGCAGCCCTTCATGTTTTTACTCAATGTTTATTACTTACTAGCAATTATACCGTTGGATAATCGGTATAGCCTTGCTCTGCACCACCAAACAAAGTGTCGGGGTTGTGGCTGTTCAGAGGCTTGCCTTGCTTTAAGCGGGCTGGTAAGTCTGGGTTTGATACAAATGGGCGACCAAAGCCAATCATGTCAGCCCAGCCTTCGCTAAGTGCTTTGTCTGCGCGCTCTTTTGTGTACTTGCCTGCGTAAATTAATACACCGCTGTAGGCTTTACGAATAGCGTGTTTAAACTCAACACTCATTAAAGGTGCGTCATCCCAATCGGCTTCGGCTATATGCATGTAACCTACACCGGCTTTATTTAATGCCTCAGAAACCGCTAAATAAGTTTCCTCAGGGTTTTCGTCTACTGTGCCATTAAGAGTTGTTAACGGGGCTAGTCTTACGCCTACTTTGCTGCTACCAATTTCGTCGCTAACAGCATTTACCACTTCAATTAAAAAACGTATTCGGTTTTGCACGCTGCCACCATATTCATCGGTGCGAGCATTTGATTCTGAATCTAAAAATTGGTTAATAAGGTAACCATTAGCAGCATGAAGCTCTATGCCATCAAATCCTGCATTAACTGCATTTTTAGCAGCTTGGCGAAATTCGCCTATGACATGCGTAATATCTTGTTTGCTCATTTCGCGTGGGAGTTGGGTGTCTACAAACCCCGGCGCACCGTTTGTACCTACAAATACTTTTACGTCTTTTGCAGCAATGGCCGAGGCTGAAATAGGCTGCACGCCACCGGTGTTGTCACTATGAGTTACACGGCCAACATGCCAAAGCTGAGCAAACATCACGCCACCAGCGCTATGTACTGCGTGGGTTACTTTACTCCAACCTACAACTTGCTCATTTGAATAAATACCCGGAGTCCAAGCGTAGCCTTTGCCAAGTTCACTAATTTGTGTGCCTTCGCTTACAATTAGCCCGGCACTTGCGCGCTGTGCGTAATATGTTGCCATTAAGTCGTTAGCTATATCGCCAGGCTGTGTTGAACGCGAGCGAGTCATTGGGGGCATAACAATACGGTTTTTTAATGTTTTACCTGCAAGTTCTATTGGTTCAAAAAGTAATGTCATAATGCCTCCTAAGTTTGATTGCGCTCATAATAACGTAACCAAGCACATGCAAAAACCACAAAAACTGCAAAATAGTTTTGTTGTATCTGCAATAAAGCTACAAAGTAAAACACATTAACTTTAGGTGAACTAAATGTATTTTATTGACTCTTAACAGCACTATTAAGTTGAGGGTTTGATGTGAATAAAGGGAATGCGTGGCCGTGGGTTATCTCGTTATGTATACATGGCGTGTTGCTATACTTATTACTTTCACATAAATTACTTTCGCAAAAAATAAAAGTTGAAGTACCTCAAACAAAAAAAGACACCGTAATAAACGCTTATGTAATGGTTAACTTATCAACGCAACCTAAGTTAAGCACCGTTAACACCACCACTAACGCACCGATTGCTGAGCCTGCAAAGTTAGAGGTAAAAAAAGCACCTGAATCTGTAAGCACTAATAAAATACCTACAACTCAAACACAAGTTACTAAAGCACCCAAACAACGTGACGAAAAACCAAAAACAACAACAGTAACAAAGTCCACTATTACAAATAAACCTCAACCCCCTGCCCACACCATTAATACCAACACGCAAACGTTTAAAAAACTTAACCCGTATGCGCCTATTTATGGCGCACCTATAAATAACTTAACGCATAAAAAAATGGTCACGTTTGGCGAAGCTGATAACTCAGATAGTACTGATGATGCAATAGCTGCCACGCCCACAATTAAATCACCGGTTAAATCACAAAAATCGGAAGTTATTAGCCAAAATACAATAGGCACACGACGATTAGAAAAATTTAACGGTAAATGCTATTTAATTGATACTTCAACCGTATTTGGTAGTAATGGCATGCCTCAAGGTAGCGCGCAGACCTGCCCTGGTGAGCAAACTGATGATGAAATATTATTTAATAAAATAATGGATAAGTGGGCTCGTAAAAATAATTAGTTTTAAATTAGTGAACAAATACATTATTAAAGCGTATTAGTTATAAGTACTCCACTTACTTAATGCCAATTAGGAAACACGTATGACAACAAAGCAACTATCATCACTTTTTGTATTTAATTTATTAGTTGTAAGTGCACAAGCGAATGCAAATCAGCGCTGGTACGTTGTTAACGACTCAGTAATGGGCGGTGTATCTAATAGCCAAGTAACACAAACTCAAGAAAGTTTGCTTTTTACAGGCAATGTTTCGCTTGATAATAACGGCGGTTTTGCATCAATACGTACAGAGCTAAATACACAAAGCCAAAACACTAAAGCTATAGCACTGCGTGTTAAAGGCGATGGACAAACCTATCAGCTCAGGCTCAGAACTACCAATTATCTTGATGGCGCAGCGTACACCCACTCATTTAAAACAGTAAAAAATGAATGGGTAGATATAAACTTTGCTCCGAGTGATTTTACTTTAACGTATCGCGGTCGCGTGCTTGAGCAACAACCGATTATTGATTTTGACGATATAAAACAGCTAGGCTTTATGATTGCAGGCAAGCAAGAAGGTAAGTTTAAACTTGAAGTGGGTAAAATTGAGTTTAAAAGCTAACCCACCAGCATGTTGGTGGCGCTAAATAGTATAGTCGTCGCCCCGCCTCTTCATTTCACTAATAACCAGCTCAACCATTTGTTGTTTTATTGCTGCTTGCTCTGACTTTAACTCCCCTAATTGCAGCTCTAACATATCTATTTGTTCTTGCTGTTGCGTGTTTTTATATTTTTTTGCACCTAGGTGGTCAGCATCTAAAACTGAATTTGCATCACTTTTATCTAACTCACTTGCAGAAGTGTTTATAGTTAAACTACGTTGTACGGGGCTTTGTTTAAGTTTATTAATTTGCTCTTGCAGCGCAATAACTCGTCCAGTGAAGTGCTTGTATACTTTTTCTAGGTTTTTATATTGATTGCCAAACGTAGCGTTATCTTCACTATATTCTTGCGCTTTGGTATCTAAAAACTTTGATAACACATATTTTGGCTCTTCCTCGCTCTTTTCTTCACTCGCTTTTTCAACAGGTAGTTTATCTGATTGCGCTAAAGTTTGAGTATTTGAGCTGTGTACTTGGTATGGAATGGGAGTCGGTGAAATCTTCATTATTTTATCCCTAAAATAGCTTTGTAACTATTATAGGTATCGACTTCGTATTAAAATCCTTGAGTAAATTTTAATGTTAGCTAAAAGCAAAAAGCCCCACTTTATTAAAGTAGGGCTTATACCAATTTATTAAACTAACTCGTTGCTTACTTAGTGCTTTGGTTATCTTGTGAGAGCGCAATAAGTGCAAACGCCGCATTTAAGCGAGTATTTAAATTATTATAAATAGTCATTCCAAACACACCAATAATACAAACTATTAAACCCATTTGTAGGTTAACGCTCATCTCTAGTAAAAAAACAGCTGCAACGAGTAAGCACAGCGCTAATGCATAAATAATAGATTGAAAGGTAAAGTTAATATCACCCTTGGCTATTTTAAGTAATTCGTCTTTATTCATAATTTACTTCCTTGTTATTTGATCACTAAGACTCAATTGCCAGTAACTCTACTTCAAATATAAGTACTGAGGCAGGAGGAATACTCCCTACACGTTTTTCGCCGTACGCTAATTGGTGCGGTACATATAGCGTGTATTTATCGCCGGGGCTCATAAGTTGTAAACCCTCAGTCCAGCCTTTAATAACTTGGTGTAAACCAAAGCTAATCGGTGTTTTACGCTCTACTGAACTGTCAAACACAGTGCCGTCGATTAGTGTGCCGTGGTAATGCACGTTAACCATACTTTTTGGGGTTGGTGTGTTTTCGTTTTCGCTTTTATGGATTACTTTATACTGCAAGCCAGAAGTCGTTTCTACTACGCCTTCTACCTTTGCGTTAGCGGCTAAATAGTCTGCACCTATTTGTGCATTTATGCCTGCTTGTTGTTTTGCTTTTTTACTATTTTGAAATATTAAAAAACAAAAAATGGCGATAACTACCGCCAAAATTATATTAATCATCATTAACCTTTTTCGTTATCTAGCTCTTCGTCTTTTTCGTCATCATCGCCGTTTACTATGTCGGCAATCTCTTTGAGGCGAGCAAGTGCAATACCGTTTACTGAGTTTTCTGGATACTGGTCATCAATAATATCGCCAGCTTCTATATCCATTAACAAGTTAAGCGCTTGGTCTACGGTTTCAACTGCGTAAATATTGAATTTACCCGCTTCAACCGCATTAAGTATTTCGTCATCAAGCACTAAGTTAACTTGGTTTGATTTAGGAATGATAACGCCTTGCGAACCTGTTAAACCACGCATTTTACACAGTTTAAAAAAGCCTTCTATTTTTTCGTTTACACCACCAATGGCTTGTACATCACCATGTTGGTTTATAGAGCCTGTAAGCGCAATTGATTGGCTAATAGGTAGGCTTGTAATAGACGAAATAAGCGCACACAGCTCTGCTAAAGATGCGCTATCGCCATCTATGTAACCATAGCTTTGCTCAATGGCAATATTAGCGCTAAGCGTTAAGCTAAAGTGCTGCGCATATTTATTACCTAAATAACCGGTAAGCAACATAACACCTTTTGAGTGAATTGCTTTACCAAGCTCAGCTTCGCGTTCAACATCTATTACGCCATCGGCGCCAGCATAAACCGTTGCCGTAATACGCGCAGGGGTACCAAATGAGGTATCGCCAATGTGTAATACGGTTAAGCCATTTACTTTACCAATGGCTTGGCCGTCGGTTGCAATAAGTGTGTGACCTTCTTTTATATCACTGAGCATATTTTCGCTAATTTGGCCGGTACGGTATTGCTTGCCTTCAATGGCTTCGTCAATATGGTGCGCGTCAATAACGGCTAATTTGTCTTGTTTTGCGTAGTAACTGGCTTCTGCAATAAGTTCAAGTACATCAGCAAAACGCGCTGATAATTTATTTTGATGCTCAGCTTGGCGGTAACTAAATTTAAGTAAACGCACCATAGCAGCCTGCGTTGCAGTGCACTTTAATGTTTGCTCGCAATACTCGGTTACTTTAGTAATAAACTGGTATTGCAATTTATCGCTACTTGGCAAGTAGTAATCAAAGTCGGCTAATACTCTAAATAGCTCTGCAAATTCTTCATCGTATTCACCTATGGTGTAGTACAACTCGCGCGAACCTAATAAAATAATTTTAACATCAAGCGGTATAAGCTGCGGGCGAAGTGTAAAGCTCGTTCCTACTGTGCTGTCTTGATACGGTAAGTCGTTTTTAATTTGATGTGTTTTTAACGCAAGTTTTAAACCATCCCACACTTGTGGGTTTGCCATGATTTTTTCAGCGTCCATAATTAAATAGCCGCCATTAGCACGATGCAATGCACCAGCCTGAATTGAGCGATAACAGGTAATTAAAGAGCCTTGAGATGTTGAGTACTCAATTTTGCCAAATATATTGCCAAACGTTGGGTTGGGCTCGTACACAACCGGTGCTGCGTCGTCCTCTTTAAACTCAACTAAAATGTTAGGTGCAAAAAAGTCGGTAAGCATGCCTTTGCGATCAAAGTCTTCTTTGCTTTCTTCACTTTCATCTTCGTCATCTAGCCATTCAAGTACCGCGTCTATAATTTCAACGCGTATATCTTTTAAATAACGCAGTACGCCAATATGAGTTGCGTATTTATGTTCTAAGTCTTTTAAAAGTGGTTTAGTGGCTTGCTCTGCAGTCGATTTTTTAAGATTGCGTTGTTTTTCTTTTGATTCGCGTTTCCAACGTGGCAGCTCTATTAACGCTTCTATTAATGCATCTTCTAGCTTTTCAATTTTTTCAAAAAACTCTTCACGTAACGTTTCTTCAAGTTCGCCAAATTCGCTGTCGCTTAATTGTTTACCATCTACAAGTGGTGCAAACCCTACTGAATTCTTTTCTTCAACTAATGCAACGCTTTGCTCAAACGCCACAATTTCTACTGCGGTAATAGCACTGTCGTAGGCATCGTTAAATTCACGATCGATTGATTTTTTCTTACGCTGATACGCTGGGTTATCAAATGCCGCAGGAAAGGTGTCGAGTACTTCATCTAAAAATGAATCTATATCGTCACTAAGTTGCTTACTTTGACCTGGTTGCATAAACAGCGCAATAGGTTCTCTGTGGTCATCGTAATTGTTTACGTATAACCATTCGTTTGGCGTTGAGCGGTCTTTTGCGTGTTGTTTAAGTTTATCTTTAACAAGCGTAAAGCGCCCGTGAGCGGCCTCGCCCATTACATAAACGTTGTAACCCGGCAGTTCCATCCCTAATGAAAAATCTAAAGCACTTTGGGCGCGTTGTTGGCCTATAAACGTAAGTTGCTCTGGGTATGGATTGTTCATACACGTGTTTACGTGATTAGTAGAAATACTCGGTGCGAGCTTTGAAACAGATAGTGGCAGCAATTTTTTCGTCATTCTAACTTCTTTTTTTACCAGCATATTCGCTGGCCTTTGGGCGTATTAAGTGGCCCGCAGCCACTTAATACTTATATTTAAGGGTGCAGTGCCTTACGACTAAAATAGATTCCATCACATTCAATACACGGTGTAATTTGTGTAGCGTGATAAACATCGTAACTATGGGTGCAATTCTTACATACTAATGTGCCCATGGCTATCCATTCGCCTGCGTGATACACACCATTGTGCTTAAAATCTTGGCTAAGAGATTGCCACTCAAGTTGAGTTTTATCTTCTATGTGCGAAAGTTCAAACCAAAGAGACTCTTTAAGCTCTTGCCATGCAAGCGAATTATAGTGTGATTCGTTCTCTACTATATGTTCAATATCATTCTTTAAATAACTTTTGTAGAGCTCATATCTTTCTTGACTTAAATCTTTAAGCGCCTGCTCAGATTCAACAAACCCAGAAACCACATCTTTTAAACCATGCTCTTTCACATCTTTTATCCAATGGGTAAAACTGCCAAGCCATGTTTTGTAATCAGTCATTTTTTACTCCTTCAAAATTGCTGTTAAATCAGTCTGTAACTTATGTCTTTAGCTAACCACACTATAAAAAGGCAGGTTAACCTGCACTGAAAGTTACAATTTAATAAAAGCATGTTTTTGACGCTGTGAATAGTGTTTTATTTGGGGTATCCTAACGGCAATTTTTTATTAGTTTGCAAGAAGTCTGGAACCATAGATGCAAGAGCAATATAACCCGCAAGATATAGAGTCAAAAGTACAAAGCTACTGGGAAGAAAACCAGGTATTTAAAGTCACTGAAGATGAGAGCAAAGAAAAGTATTACTGCCTTTCTATGTTCCCTTATCCGAGTGGTCGACTGCATATGGGTCATGTGCGTAACTACACCATTGGTGATGTTGTTTCTCGTTTCCAGCGCCTGCAAGGCAAAAACGTAATGCAACCTATGGGTTGGGATGCGTTTGGTTTACCTGCAGAAAACGCTGCTATTAAAAACAAAACAGCACCAGCTAAGTGGACATACGAAAATATTGATTACATGCGTACCCAACTTAAGCAATTAGGTTTTGGTTATGACTGGGATCGCGAAATTGCGACGTGTCATCCAGAATACTACAAGTGGGAGCAGTGGTTTTTCACTAAGCTTTACGAAAAAGGCCTAGTGTATAAAAAAATGTCGACAGTTAACTGGGATCCAGTGGATCAAACTGTACTTGCTAACGAACAAGTTATTGATGGTCGCGGTTGGCGTTCAGGCGCTGTGGTTGAGCAAAAAGAAATTCCACAGTGGTTTATTAAAATTACCGACTACGCACAAGAGCTACTTGACGATTTAGACAAGTTAGAAGATTGGCCAGAGCAAGTTAAAACAATGCAGCGCAACTGGATTGGCCGCTCTGAAGGGTGTGATATTGAATTTAAACGCACCGATAACGACGAAACATTTAGCGTATACACAACACGTCCAGATACCTTTATGGGTGTTACGTATGTTGCTGTTGCTGGTGGTCACCCTATTGCACAAGAAGCCGCTAAAAATAGCGATGCTATTGCAATGTTTGTTGAAGAATGCAAAAACACCAAAGTTGCCGAAGCAGATATGGCAACAATGGAGAAAAAAGGCATCGCAACAGGCTTTTACGCCACTCACCCATTAACGGGCGAGCAAGTACCAATTTGGGTTGCTAACTTTGTATTAATGCATTATGGATCAGGCGCTGTAATGGCAGTACCTGCGCACGATCAACGCGACTTTGAGTTTGCAACAGCGTACGGTCTAGATATAAAACAAGTCATTGCGCCTGCTGAAGGTTCAGATCTTGAAGTAAACCTAAAAGAATCAGCATTTACCGATAAAGGTGTACTTGTAAATTCGGGTGAATTTAACGGCCTTGATTTTGAAGCTGGTTTTAAAGCGATTGCCGATAAATTAGAAACACTCGGTGTTGGTGAGCGTAAAGTAAACTTCCGCCTGCGTGACTGGGGTGTGAGCCGTCAGCGCTATTGGGGTTCTCCAATTCCAATGCTTAGCGATGAAGATGGTAAAGAACTTGCTGCAACAGAAGATATGCTACCAGTTCGCTTACCAGAAGATGTAGTGATGAACGGTGTAACTTCACCACTTAAAGCAGACCCAGAGTGGGCTAAAACAACAGTTAATGGCGCACCTGCGTTTCACGAAACTGATACGTTTGACACCTTTATGGAATCGTCTTGGTATTACGCTCGTTACTGTAGCCCACGCTACGATGAAGGCATGCTAGACCCTGCTGCTGCTAACTACTGGTTACCAGTAAATCAATACATTGGTGGTATTGAGCACGCTATTTTACATTTATTGTACTCGCGCTTTTTCCATAAATTATTACGTGACTTTGGTTTAGTTAATTCTGATGAGCCGTTTGACCGCTTACTTTGTCAAGGTATGGTACTTGCTGAAACATTTTATCGTAAAGATGAAAAAGGCGGCGACATTTGGATTTCGCCAACTGATGTAAACACCGAAACCGACGAAAAAGGCCGCGTTACTAAAGCATGGCATAAGGAAGACGGCGAGCCGGTATTCTCATCAGGTATGAGTAAAATGTCTAAGTCTAAAAACAACGGTATAGACCCACAACATGTAATTGCCCAGTACGGTGCAGATACAGTGCGTTTATTTATGATGTTTACAGCACCGCCAGAGCAAACGCTTGAATGGTCAGACTCAGGCGTTGAAGGCGCGCATCGTTTCTTAAAACGTGTATGGAAATACGCGGTAGACGTTAAAACAGTAGGTTACCAAGCACTTGATAAATCAGCGCTAACTAACCCGCAAAAAGTACTACGTCGCGACTTACACAAAGCAATTGCTAAAGTGACTGATGATGTTGAACGTCGTCAAACCTTTAACACCGCTATTGCAGCCATTATGGAGCTTTCTAATAAGTTATTAAAAGCACCACTGAGCGACAAACAAGATGTAGCGATTGCTAACGAAGCACTTGAAGCATTAGTTATTATGCTTGCACCTATTACTCCGCATTTATCGCATGAGCTTTGGAAAGAGCTTGGTAAAAAAGGCGAAATTTTAGATGCTGCATGGCCAAAAGTTGACGAGTCTGCACTTGTTGAAGATGAAAAACTAATCATCGTACAAGTAAACGGCAAGCTTCGCGCTAAGTTAACAGTGGCAGCTGGTGCAACTCAAGAGCAAGTAGAAGCCCTTGCGTTTGCAGAATCTAACGTTACTAAATTTACTGATGGCTCAACCATTCGTAAAATCATTTACGTACCAGGCAAGCTACTTAACGTGGTAGCTAACTAATATGGCTGCATTTAACGCCATTAAAAATGGACTAGCCTTAGTGCTAGTCTGTTTTTTGTTATCAAGCTGTGGCTTTCATTTAAAAAAAGCCTCTAGCCTGCCTGATAACTTAAAACAGCTAACACTTGTAGGCGATGACGAAAAATCGACTTTATTCACTGAGCTTAAAAAAGAGCTTAAAGCGAGTAACGTAGAGTTAGTATCGTCAGCTAAAGATAAAGCCCAATTGTACTTACGCAAAGAAAGCATTGAACGCCAAACACTTTCGCTGTTTCAAAACGGCCAAGTTGCTGAATATGAGCTCGCTTATGGCGTATCGTATGTAGTTAAACGCCCAGGTGAAAAAGCGATAGAAAAACGTTTTGAGCTTTACCGTAATTATCAAGACGATCCGGATCATGCATTAGCAAAAGCAAAAGAGCTTGAGCTACTTATTAGCGAAATTCGTGAGCAAGCCAGTCGTCGTATTGTTAGAGAGCTGTCGCAACTATAATGCGCTGCTACGCTAATCAACTACCGAGTGAATTAAATAAAGGGCTAAAGCCCTTTTATTTAGTATTTGGAGAAGAGCCTTTTCAAGAAGCGCAGTGCGTACAACAAATTCGCGACAGTGCTAAGCAACAAGGTTTTGATGAAGTAATTAAGTTTACTTTAATGCAAGGATTCGATTGGCAAGAAATTATAGCCCAGTACCAAAGTATGTCGCTGTTTAGCGCCCGCACTATTATTGAGCTTGATTTAAACCAACAAAAGCCAGGCGTTATTGGCAGCAACACCTTTAAAAAAGTAGTTGAGCAGGTTAATCCCGATACTATTTTAATTGTTAAAGGCGCTAAAGCCAGCCAAGAAGTACAACGTGGAGCATGGTTTAAAGCTCTTGATAAGCAAGGTGTATTTGTACCTTGCTACCCGCTTACGGGCTCTCATGTAAAACGATGGCTTGATGAGCAATGCCAACGTTTATCACTTAATATGCAAAGCGACGCCAAAGTAAGCTTAATAAATGCCACCGAAGGCAACTTGTTAGCCTGTTTTCAGGAGCTTGAAAAGCTCTCGCTGCTGCACGGCAATGCATTAATTACTCAGCAATTAGTAATGCAAGGCCTATTAAACCAAGCCAAATTTGATATTTTTGATTTAAGCGATGCGCTATTAAATGGTCACGCTAAACAAGCTATAAAAGTATTAAACAAACTTGCCAGCGATAACACCGAAGTGGTGAGTATTTTGTGGGCTATAACCAAAGAGCTTAATACACTTATAAGTGTGCAACTTGGTTTATTAAATGGCGAACCTATCGCTAATTTATTTAAACAAAAAGCAATTTGGAAAAACCAACAAGGTCCAGTTCAAAATGCTATTAACCGTTTAAACATGCACACACTAGAACAAATAAACAGTGATGTTGCGTTGTTTGATGCCAGTTACAAGCAAGGTAATTTAATTGCACCTTACCAAGCGCTTGCTCATATTTGTATTAAATTTTGCCAGCCGCTCAACATTCCTATGCCGTGCCACGCGGTTAATTAATAAATAGCTAATGGGTGTTAAATGATCGCAATTTTTGGTGGCACTTTCGACCCAGTCCATTTAGGCCATCTAAATATGGCGCAGCAATGCGTAAATGCGTTTAATTTGGATACGCTTTATTTTATGCCCTGTGCATTACCTGCACATAAAGCAGCTCCGGGTATTAGTACGCAGCACCGAATTAATATGCTCAACGCAGCTATTGCTCCTTATCCTCATTTTGAACTCGATTTAAGAGAACTTAATCGAACCGGTCCATCGTATTCGTTGCTGAGCTTACAAGAACTTCGTAAAGAACACCCCACTACACCTATTTTATTTTTAATTGGTATGGACTCATTTAACAACCTAGATAAGTGGTTTGAGTGGAAGGCAATAACGCAGCTTTGCCATATTGTGGTGTACCAGCGCCCTGCTCAACATTGCACTGTAACAGGTGAGCTCAAAAGCTATATGCAACGCGCAAATGCCGGCGAAGTAGCGGCACTTAAACACTCACTTGCAGGTAAACTTTATTTTTTACCGGGCGAAATGCTCGATGCGGCCTCAAGCACCATTCGCGAACAACTGAAAAAAAGTAATAAAAAGAATGAACTATTGCCCGATGCAGTGAGTCATTACATAGAAGTGCATCAGCTCTATCAAATTGATGCTTAAAAACTCCTAGCGTGTTAAAATGCGCGCCATTAAATTTTTAAATTGAGACAAAACCTTGGATTCAAAACAACTACTCGCCTTTGCTATGGACAAAATTGACGATATGAAAGCGCGTGACATCGTTCATATTGACGTTACTGGAACATCAGATATCACAGATTACATGGTAATTTGTTCTGGTACTTCTAAACGCCACGTACAGTCAATTGCCGATCACTTAGCAAAAGAAGCGCGTCATGCAGATTCAGAGCCATTAGGTTATGAAGGTGAAGGCGACGGCGAATGGGCACTGGTTGATTTAGGTGATGTGGTTGTACACGTGATGCAAAACGAAGCACGTAGCTATTACGATCTAGAAAAACTGTGGGGCTAAACGCTCACTCATTTTAGACAATGCTTGGAAGTAATACGTGAAAATACAAATGATTGCTGTTGGTACTAAAATGCCAGCATGGGTAGAAACGGGATTTGCAGAATATCAGCGCCGCTTCCCTAAAGATATGGCCCTAGAGTTAATTGAAATTCAAGCCGGAAAACGTGGTAAAAATGCAGATATAAAACGTATTTTACACATTGAAGGTGAAAAAACATTAGCGGCTATTCCAAAAGGCAATCGTATTGTAACGTTAGAGGTAACAGGGAAAGCGCTGGATACTCACCAACTTGCTAAAAATATGGAAAAATGGCAACTCGATGGCCGCGATGTAAGTTTACTTATTGGCGGACCTGAAGGACTTGCTCCAGAGTGCATTGCAGCTTCTGAGCAAAAATGGTCGTTATCTAATTTAACATTGCCGCACCCTTTGGTGCGTATAATTGTTGCAGAGAGCCTTTACCGAGGCTGGAGCTTAAATAACAACCATCCTTATCATCGCGAGTAACCCCTTGCCATGCTAAAACATAGACCCACTATTCGTGACCACTCCGCAGAAGCAAACTTATTTGCTAGGCGAGCATTCGTGGGTTTTGTTTTTGTATTAGGATTAGTCGCTGTATTACTTTCTAATCTTTATACTATTCAGGTAGAAGATCACCAAGACTACCAAACCCGCTCCAACGATAACCGCATTAAAGTTATTCCTATTGCACCCAACCGTGGTTTAATTTACGACCGTAACGGTGTGCTACTTGCTGAAAACAAACCTGTTTACAACCTTGAAGTCATCCCCGAAGAGGTAGATGACCTTGACGAATCGCTTGATCAAATAAGTAAAATAATTGCGATTACAGAGCAAGATAAACAAGACTTTTTAAAAGATATAAAACACACCCGTCGTTTTAAATCACAAGTATTAAAAGCCCGCTTAGACGAAACTGAAGTGGCGAAATTTTCGGTTAATCAACATAAATTCCCTGGTTTTAGTATTGAGGCACGTCTGGCTCGCTACTACCCATTTGGTGACACGCTAACGCATGCGCTTGGATATGTTGCCAAGCTTAATAGAAAAGAGCTAAACCAATTAGAACAAGAAGATCGTGCAACCAATTACCGTGCTACATATGATATTGGCAAGCTCGGATTAGAAAAATACTATGAAGAGACATTGCACGGTAAAGTGGGCTCACAACGGGTAGAAGTTAATAACCGTGGCCGTGTAATTCGCACTCTAAGCATGACCCAGCCACAACCTGGTAGCGATTTAGTACTTACCTTAGACATTGGCTTGCAACAAATTGCACAGCATGGGCTTAAAGATATGCGTGGCGCTGTTGTAGTTATGGATGCAAAAGATGGTGGCGTGCTGGCACTTTATTCAAACCCAAGTTACGACCCAAACTTATTTGTACACGGCATTAGCAGCAAAAATTATAAAGCGTTACTTAACCAAGACCGTCCGTTAATAAACCGTACTACGCAAGGTCGTTATGCGCCTGNCCTGCCTCTACGGTAAAACCCTTAATGGCTGTATTAGCGCTTGAAGAAAATATAGTAAATGAATCAACATCAATGTGGGATCCTGGTTTTTTTCAAATTCCAAATGTTGAACACAAATGGCGAGATTGGAAACGTTGGGGCCATGGTCATGTGGATGTATACAAGGCGATTGAAGAGTCGTGCGATACCTATTTTTACGATGCGGCTTACCGATTAGGCATTACTAAAATCAGTGATTTTATGGCCCGTTTTGGCTACGGCGATTTGTCAGGTATTGATATTCATGAAGAAACTACTGCTATTCTACCTTCAAAAGAATGGAAAGAAGGACGCTTTAAAGAGTCTTGGTGGCGTGGTGATACTATTTCGGTAGGTATTGGTCAAGGTTACTGGACTGCTACACCAATTCAAATTGCAAATGCGACTAACATATTAGTTAATCGTGGTATTAATCATCCACCTCATTTGGTGCAAGTGATAAAAAAAGATAGCGACATAACGCAAATTAACAACGAAGAAAAACCCCCTGTTATTTTAAAAGATCCACGCCATTGGCAGGTATCGTTAGATGCAATGCATAATACAGTTCAAAAAATATCAGGCACAGCGCACAAAGCATTTAAAGGCACTAACTACGACTCGGCTGGTAAAACAGGTACTGCACAGGTAGTTAGTATTGCCCAAGGTGAACGCTACGATGCAGAATCGCTTAAAGAGCGCCAGCGTGACAACACAATTTACGTAGGGTTTGCACCTTACAACGATCCTAAAATTGTGGTGTCGGTTGTATTAGAAAACAACCACGGCGGTATTCAAATTGCTCGCCAACTTATGGATTACTACTTTGCAGCCAATCCAGTTAATCTTGCAAGGAACGATACACCATGACCGCTTTGCACGATAAACGCTCTATTTGGATGCGTATGCATCTAGACCTACCACTGCTTATTGCATTACTCATAATGATGGCTGGTAGCATAATGGTTGTTTACAGCGCAAGCGGCCAAGACTCTTCAATGATGATTAGGCACATGACTCGTATGGGCGGTGCGGTTGTTGCTAT
>NZ_AUTP01000357.1:0-54616 GCF_000498075.1 Pseudoalteromonas sp. TAB23 | reverse complement strand
GGGTTTAATGCAGCCAGTGCAAGTACTTCTTTGCCTGTGCCTGCCCCTACTACTAAAATATGCGCATTATCGCTTAGCGTTGCTTTTAGCTGTGCGTTAGTGAGCTGATGTAATAATTCATAACCAGGAACTAAACGGGTTATACGGCTATCGTATTGTGTTGCTTGCTCGCCTGTAAACGTTGGCATTGTATCTCCTTGTTTTCAGTAATGTTGCTTATAAAACTTCAACTGTGGAATATCCACCTGGCTTTTTGGCTACATGCACTTGAGTGGCTACACGCTCGCTCATTTGTGTTACGTGCGATATAACGCCTACTTTTCTGCCTTGTGCTTGCAAAGAATCCAAAGCGTCCATTGCAATGCTTAGGGTTTCGCTGTCTAACGTACCAAACCCTTCGTCAATAAACAAAGAATTGATTTGTACTTTGTTTGACGAAAGCGATGCTAAACCAAGTGCAAGTGCGAGCGATACTAAAAATGACTCCCCGCCTGAGAGTGTATTAACAGAGCGTTGCTCGTCGGCCATGTCGCGGTCAATAATTGCAATGTCGAGTGTTTGCGCTATGGCGGTTAATTCGTAGCGTTTGTTGAGTGTTTTTAAATGGCTGTTTGCATAGTGCAGTAATATTTTTAACGTTTGTGTTTGCGCTAAGTTACGCATGGTTTTACCCGTTGCATCACCCAATACTTTATTAAGCAAGTGCCATTGTTCAACCTGGGTTTTAAGCGTAGTTAACTCAGCTTGTTTGCCTTCAAGCGCTTTCGCATTTTGGTTATGTTGCTCAATAGCGGTATTAGTTGCTAGTAATGAATTTTGCAGCTGCGTTTGTTGCTCGTTTAAGCTGCTTAGTTGAGTATTTGAAGCCTCTGCACTTTGCGTAGGTTTATCGCTACTGTTGTGTTTTTCAAGCGTAAGTTGCTGCTGTTTTAATGCGGCGTTTGCATCTGTTAGCGCTTGAGTTAACTGCTCGTGCTGAGTTAAATGCGCTTTAATAGTCTCGCTACTAAGCGTTAGTAAAATTTTGACCTGTTCGTGCGTTGCATTGCTATATTGCACTTTAAAGTCAGTAAACCACTGGTTATAACGTGCCTCAAGCGTTGCTAGCTCTTGGCTGTTTTCAAGTAAGCGTTGCTCTACATTTTTAAGCGTTATGGCGTGCTCATCTCGTTGTTTTATCGCGTCGTCATAGGCTTTTTGACTCGCTTGAACCTGCGATTGCAGTTGCTCTTGCGCACTTGTGAGTTTTGCTTGGTAGTCGTCTGCGCTTATTTGCTCGTTATTAAATAAAGCTAAGCGCTCACTTTGTACAGTGCTTAGTAAATTTTTAGCTTTTACAAGCTCTTCATTAAGTGCTTTTAACGACTGCTCGTTGTTACTTATGAGCGGTGTGAGCTGCTTTATTTGTTCATTAGCTTTGTCTTGGCGCTTTTGGCTTTGCTCAAGTTGCGTTTGAGTTTGCTGATACTGCGTAACCTGCTCGTGCAGCTCGCTAAGTTCAAGCGTATTGGCTTGTAGTTGCTGCCAAAAATCACTGTTTTCAAATTGATTATTGAGCGTTGTACCAAGCTCGTTAATTTGCACACTAAGTTCGCTATGCTTACTCGTTAACTGGTTTTGCTGATGTGTAAACTCAAGGTGTTTATTACTAAGTTGCTGCTGTACTTGCTGCTCTGCTTTAAGTGCTGCTAGTAGCTCATTTACTTTAGTTTGCAGTGTACGCTGGCGTTTTTGCTGCTCAAAGTATTGCGCTTTTTGCTCCGTTAACTGCTTATAAGTTACTTCAAGCTGATCAGGCGTTAAGTCGTTAAGCTCTGTGCGTGCGCCTTGCATGGTATTTTTAATGTCGAGCTGTTTAGCTTTTGCCGTTTGTATTACTTGCTCAAGTTGCCCGTGTTCAGCAGTTAATACGGCATGTTGAGTTTGGTGCTTATGCAGCTCGCTTTGTGCATGGTCAAATTGCTTTTTAGCTATATTAAAATCATTTTCAAAATCAGTAATTAAGTTATTTAATTGCTGATTTTGATTTACCGCATACGGGTGCTCAGTTGCACCGCACACTAAACAAGGTTCATTAGGGCGAAGCTCAGTGCGTAAATGCTCTACGTTCTCGCTGGCTCTTAAGCGCGCTTGGTTAAGTGCGTACTCGTTGCCTTTAAGCGCTTGCTCGCTGGTTATTAAATGCTGATTAAGTAAAGCATGGGCTTGCTGGCTTTCATTTAACTGCTGATTAAGCACTTGTTGGCGTTGAGTACTTTGTTTTAGTTCTGCGTTAAATTGCCCGTAGCGCTCTCGCTGCTCTTTTAAGTAATCAATACTTTTTAACTGCGCGTCGCAGTGCTCTGCATTAAACTCATTAAGCTGAGTATTTAATGCCTGTAAAGTTGATTGCTCACCACTAAGTGCCACCTCGCACTGCTGCACTTTATTATTTTGTGTATTTAAACGCTCAGTCTGACTTGCAAGCTCCCTATTAAGAGTTTGGCTTTGTGCAAGGTTTGCGGTTAATTGCTGCTGTGCATTTAAGTAAGTATTAAAGCTTTGCTGATAGTAGCTCCAGTCTTTTGCTAAAACATGCAGCTGTGCATGTTCATTAAGCCATTGCTGGCTTTTAGTTGATTCGGTATTAGCGAGTTCAAGCTCGCTATTGCTTTGTTTAAGCTGCTGTGTGAACTCATCTAATTGAGATTGCTCTTTGGTTATTTGCGACTCAGTACCTTTTACAGCTTGAGTTTGCAACGCAATGCTGCTGTCGAGCTCTCTCGCTTTAGCTATAACGGGCGCTGCATTTTGTTTTTGCTCATTGGCGTTATTAAGCAGCTCGGTATGCTTAGCAAGCGCGGTATTACGCTCGTTAATTACCGCTAAATGATCAACACTTTTAAGCGATGTTATTTGCTGATCCAACGCCGTATTTTGATCGGTTAACAAAGTAAAACGGCTGCGGTTATCTTTTATTTCAAGCGCCTGCTTGGCTTGTTTTGCCTGCTCGCTTTGCTCAACGATACTTTCAAGCGCTGAGCTTGCTTGTTGCTGGGTTTGCTGTGCTTGCAGTAAGTTTTGCTCAAGTACTGTAGCTTGCTGATACCAGTTAAGTGCTTTTTCGGTTTTGGATAGCTCTTTTTTAGTGTGTTCGGTTTGCGCTTTTAAATCGGTTAACTTGGTTTGTTGTAGCTCAAGTTCTTCTGGGGTTAACAAAGTATAGCTTTCAAGACCAGCTTTAAGCGCTTCAAGCTTTGCTACTTGCTCTTTATGGCGCTCAAAAATACGCACGCCAATACGGCTAAATTTATCGGTACCTGTTAAGCACTCTAAAAGTTGCGCTCGCTCATCGCCAGTGGCTTTTAAAAACGCAGCAAACTCATGTTGTGCTAAAAGTACGGCACGGGAGAACTGCTCAAAGTTAAGCCCTATTTTACTCTCGACTTCTTTTATTGTGTGGCTTTTGTCAGCTATAAGGGTTTCGTCTGGCAGGGTTACTAAAGTGTGCTCTGCTACTTTAAGTTTGCCTGTTACTTTTTTATGGGTTCGTGCAATTGTATAGCGCGCACGATAAAGCTGTTTATCTTGTCCTAAAAAGTCGACCTCGGCGTAGCCTTCCCATGTACCTCTGCGTAGCAAGTTTCGCGCATCATTAAGCTTAATGCTGTCGCCGTTAAACTCAATTAAGTTACCTTTATCACCGCGCAGCCTCGCTGTTTTTGTATAAAGGGCTAAACAAATGGCATCTAAAAAGGTACTTTTACCAGCGCCAGTATCGCCTGTGATGGCAAATAGACCTGCGTCTTTTAATGGGGCTTTAGTAAAATCTATTTCAGCGTCAACTATTGAGGCTAAATTATGAATACGAACTGCGGTTATTTTCATAGTTGTTCTTGCTCCGTAAGCTCGTTTATCACGTCACTTAAAAGTGCTTTTAGCTCATCGGGTACGCTTTGCCCTGCCATGTCTTTATCGTTTGCGAACGCTTGTTCTAATAGGTTTAGTGGATTGAGCATTTCAACTTCGCTTAAATCTTCAAATACGGTGTTGTCGTCATTTTGCGCTGATTGCTCACGTACACGTTCAATACCACAAAATTTAATATGCTTACCTTCAAGTGCTTGTTCTATTTGTTCTCTGAATGTTGTGTCGGTATCGCTTGATTTAAGCTTTACACGTAAATAAGGCGCTATTGTATTTTGTGCAGTGTCGAGCGCTTTAATTTGCTCGCATAGTTCGCTTAATGGTACACACTCCCCTTTTGGTAAAATAATTACATCGGCAGAGCGCGGAATGTAAAGGGGGTTTACAGTTGTACTAATATGTTGTTTTTCATCAATAATAAACTCAACAACATTTACTTGGTGCGTGTAGTTACGTTCTGAAAACGACATAGGGATAGGTGTGCCGCTGTAGCGAATAACATCACTTTTAGCGACTTGTTGCGCTTTGTGTAAGTGCCCAAGGGCAACGTAGTTGGCTTGTTTACCAAATACATTGGCTGAAATAGACTCTTCACCACCTATTACTAAGTTACGCTCAGAATCACTTGAGATGTCCCCGCCCTTTGCGTGTAAATGCCCCATAACTATTAATGGTGAGTTTTGCTCATTCTCATTAAGAGCTTGCTCTAGTGCAAGTTCGTAAGCTTTTGAAACGCCTTGAGCATAACTAGGACCGTTTTCGGTTTGGCTAAGTAAACTTACATCGCTTGCACGCAAAAATGGCATAGCGACGATTACAGCGCGTTTACCATTGGTATTTATGGTAATAACAGTTTCATCTGGTGTTGCGACATCAAAGCGCCCTACTACGTGAGTATCAAACTGTGCAAGTAATGGCTGAGCTGCCAAAATACGATTTGCAGAGTCGTGGTTACCCGCAATAATCACTACGTGTAATAGTGGGCATGCTTTTTTGGCGTCTTTAATAAATTGATAAAGCTGATTTTCGGCGCTAGCACTTGGTGTTGCTGTATGATAAATATCGCCCGCAACTAAAAGTAAGTCTATTTGTTGTTCAACAAGAGTGGCTAATAACCATGTAAAAAAAGCTTGATGTTCAACACGGCGATCGTGTTCGTAAAATTGTTGGCCAAGGTGCCAATCTGAGGTGTGGAGGACTTTCATGTCGCGCTCTTAATAAAACCGTAAGAGCGCCAATATACCCAAGGCTGTTAAAGATGCAAGCCTAAGGCATGCATTACGTTAGGTTAAACTGTACCAAGCTGAAAAAACAACCGGTAATGCTAAAAGTGCCATTAATAATGGAATTTTTAACGTTTTAGTTTGTTTTGCGTGTAGCGCCTTTAGTGCATTAGTTTCGTTGCACGCTGCTACTTTATCGATATAAAAATAACCCGAATCGAGATACTGCTTACAGTTATTCTCACTTGCTGGAATCGCAATTAGTTCTTGTTGTTTTTTTAGGATGTAAAAATCCATAAGCCCACCGCATTTCTTGCTAGTAATCGATATTAATTTGAGGATAAATGTGACGAATTTATTTGCCTCAAATAAAAAGGTTGGCGATTTTAAATATAAACAGCACTAAAGATCAACCTAAAATTACACTATTTGTTATTTATCGTACAAATAGCGAATATTAATGAAGTTCGGCAATATTTGAGCCAATTATTTACTCGTTTCACTGTGTTTTTGTTCAGTAGAAAGGGCTTTTAGGCCATTTTACTTGTTGCGCATTAGTAATACTTATACGTAGGATTAATGGTTTACCTAGTAATGCCAAAGCAATACTTTTTTAGCAATATATATAAAGTGAATGATATTTTTTTAAGTTCTGGGACTTTGTATTTAACCGATCAAAACCATTATTAAAACCCAATTTTGTAAACCCCCTTTACAGTTTTTATCTATTCGTATTTTGTTACAAAATAATTGTATTTTTCAATCTAAAAAACTAAGTGAACATCACCCTAAAAATACGGTACTTGGTCGCTAATTTATTGAAGCTAACTGGTATATTTGTCAAAGTACGCTCACAAAATTATATTAGGACTAACAATGAAAAAAATAGGTCTTACGCTAAGTGCTTTTGTATTGCCGTTCGCAATATCGAGTGCAGCTATGGCGTCTTCGGTTGAGCAAACAAAAGGTTCTTTTGTTGATAAATTTCGTCAATTAGACGAAGCACTTCCTACACCCAATGTATATCGTAGTGCCGCTGGCGAACCAGGTGAAAAATACTGGCAGCAACGTGTAAATTACGATATTGATGTGAAGCTAGATGAAAAAAAGCACCGCATTACTGGTAGTCAAAGCATTGAATATAAAAATAACTCACCGCATACGCTTAAATATTTATGGTTACAGTTAGATCAAAATATTTTTAAGAGTGACTCTATTGCCGAAACAACAAAAACATTTAAAAGCACTTTAGAAAGCCTACCAGCTCAAAAGCCCGCTAAATTAAGTTTAGGTGAATTACGTCGCCAGCAATTTATGAGCGACAACGAACTGGGTTATACAATCAGTGGCGTAAAAGATGACGATGGTAAAGAGCTACGCGTAACTGTAGTTGATACCTTAATGCGCATCGATTTAAACGAGCCATTAAAACCAGGTAAAGAAGTAGAGTTTAGCATGAACTTTGCCTTCAACATTGTTGAAGAAGATGCAGTGGGTGCACGTTCTGGTTACGAGCACTTTGAAGAAGACGGCAACGACATATTCTTAATTGCTCAGTGGTTTCCTCGTTTAGCGGCTTATACCGATTACGAAGCATGGACAAATAAACCGTTTTTAGGCTCTGGTGAGTTTACGCTTGAGTTTGGTGATTACGATGTTGAGATTACTGTTCCGGCAGATCACATTGTATCGGCAACAGGTAAACTTGATAACGCGAGCAAAGTACTTACAAGTACTCAGCGCAAACGTTTAAAGCAAGCCGAAACATCTAAGCGTCCTGTGTTTATTGTTAACGCAGAAGAAGCGCTAGAAAACGAAAAAGAAGGCACCGACAAAACTAAAACGTGGCACTTTAAAGCGCAAAACGTACGTGACTTTGCTTGGGCGTCGTCTCGTAAGTTTATGTGGGATGCAAAAGGTTATCAGCAAGGTGGTGACGTTCAGCCTTTAGTTATGGCAATGTCGTTCTTCCCTAAAGAAGGTGGTGACTTATGGGAGAAGTACTCAACTGAAGCTGTAGTACACACAATGGAAGTGTACTCTAAGTATTCTTTTGACTACCCATACCCAACTGCGCAATCGGTAAATGGCCCTGTTGGCGGTATGGAATACCCAATGATTACCTTTAACGGCCCGCGTACTAAGTTACAAGATGATGGTACACGTACTTATTCTCAAGCTGAAAAGCGCTTTTTACTTGGCGTAGTTATTCATGAAGTGGGTCATATTTACTTTCCAATGATTGTTAACTCAGATGAGCGCCAATGGACGTGGATGGATGAAGGCTTAAATAGCTTTTTAGATGGCGTTGCTGGTCGTGAATGGGATCCTACTATTCCTTGGGGTGTTGAGCCTCGCGATATAGTGAGCTACATGAAGTCTGAAAACCAAGTACCTGTAATGACTCAGTCAGACAGTGTATTACGCTTAGGTCCTAATGCTTATACTAAACCTGCAGCAGCCCTTAATATTTTACGTGAAGTAATTTTAGGTCGTGACTTATTCGACTTTGCATTTAAAGAGTATGCTCAACGCTGGAAATACAAGCGCCCTACTCCAGCTGATTTTTTCCGTACAATGGAAGAAGCCTCTGGTGTTGATTTAGATTGGTTTTGGCGTGGCTGGTTTTACACCACAGACCATGTAGATATCTCTTTAGATAAAGTATATCAACTACGTTTAGACACTAAAAATCCTGATATTGATTACAGCCGTTTACGTGATATTGAAGCAGACAAACCTACTTCATTATTTGTTGAGCGTAACCGCGCACAAGGTAAAAAAACATGGGTTGAGAAAAACTCTGATGTTACCGATTTTTATGACGAAAACGACCGTTTTACTGTAACCAATAAAGAACGTAACTCGTACAATAAGTTTTTAAAAGGCTTAGAGCCGTGGGAGCGTAAAACGCTTGAGCGTGCTTTAGAAGAAGATAAAAACTATTACGTTATGGAATTTTCAAACCTTGGTGGTTTGGTAATGCCTATTTTATTAGAGCTAACATATGAAGATGGCACTAAAGAAGAGCGCTATATTCCTGCTGAAATTTGGCGTCGTAATTATAAAAACGTTCAAAAGCTGATTGTTACCGATAAAAACAAACCGCTTGTATCAGTTACTGTTGACCCAGGCTGGGAAACAGCTGACGTAGATGTTGAAAACAATAACTACCCTCGTCGTATTATTCCTTCACGTATTGAAGTGTTTAAAAAGGAAAAGAGTAAAGCTAAAGTAAGTCGCGATATCATGCAAGATATTAAAACTGAGCTTAAAACTGATGAGAAGAAAGACGAAAAGGATGACGGTGAGGAGCAGCAATAATGCGCTTTTTGCTTATTATTGTTTGCCTTTTAGTTGCTGCGCCAAGTATGGCGCATCAACTAAAGTCGTCAGTTACAACCGTGCTTTTTAATAAACGAACGCATAATGTTGAATTAATGCATCGCTTTTATTTACATGATACCGAACACGCCGTAGGAACATTGTTTAAAGGCAAAATTGATATTATTAGTAATAAAGCCGACCAACAACGTTTTGCTAAGTATGTTGAATCGCATGTTGCTCTACAAACGTTAAGTGGCGAACCTTTACCACTTAGCTTTGTAGGGGCACAAGTTGATGGTAAGTTTTTTTGGGTTTACCAAGAAGCACCAATTCCTGAAAATATTGAAGGAATTAAAATGAGTAATGGCGCACTTCGTGATTTATGGCCATCTCAGGTAAATATGGTAAACGTTGAGGGCAAAGGTAAGATTAAAACTTTAAACTTTGCTCAAGATGATACTTGGCTCGAAGCCCGCTTTGAGCAAAATTAATATTTAAAACTTCCCCAACCGACGCGCACAGCAGTTGTTTATGTGCGCGTTTTCTTCATACGTTTAAACTGCGTTCATGTTTGATCTGTTATTTGTAAATTTACGTAAAATTTGTGAGTTCAATTTGTATATTTACCTTTTTTTGCGCATGATATATCAAGCACTTAAATTACTTTGTTATCAATAGATTGATAATGGTGCGTATTAATATTTAAATATAGTTAGTTTCATTTATCCCTTTGTATTTACCGGCCTAGGGCATAAGCAGTAGAGAATTTTATGTTTAAATTTCATTTAGTAATAACTAAATTCAGGGAATGATATGACTACTCAGGTTGAGGCTATTTTTGGAGTGATTTTTGATTTAGATGGAACATTGGTTTCATCAGAATTAGATTTTGCATTAATAAAGGCCCAAATAGGTTGCCCTTGCGAGCAAGACTTACTTGATTACATTGCTCAGTTGCCCTCACCGTATATGCGTGAAGAGGCAATGAATATAGTTCACCAACACGAATTAATAGATGCACAACATGCCAGTATATTACCTGGTGTGAGTGAAGCTATTCATGCTTTAAAGTCTAAAAATATTCCGATGGCGATTGTTACTCGCAATTTTGATAAAGCAGCGGCAATTAAATTACAAAATAATCCACTCCCTATCAGCACAGTTTTAACGCGAAGCGATGCCCCAGCAAAGCCAGATCCCAGCGCTTTAAATGCCATTGCTACACTTTGGAACATTAACGCCAGAAATTTACTTTATGTAGGCGATTACCTTTACGACATTCAAGCTGCGCACAATGCAAATATGCGCGCGTGTTTATACGCTCCAGAGTCAACGCCTGCTTATGCCGATCAGGCAGATTACGTTTTACATGACTTTGTTGAATTAGTGACATTAGTTGAGAGTTATTCTGAAAAAATAGAGTTATGTTAAATAGCGTACTATTAAATTTATTTAAGAATAAGTGCTACGTTATTTAAATTACAAAATAACGTTTGTTCCTAGCCCAATACGTTTTGAATTGGTAAAATACCGCAAAACGTAACGTATTCATTAGGGGCACAAAATGGGCAGAGCATTTGTAGTTCGTCAAAGTTCTATGATCAAAACAGCCAATGCAAAAACAAAAGTAAACTCAAAGTATGGTAAAGAGATTTACGTTGCAGCAAAAAGTGGCGATCCCGATCCCGAAGTAAATCAAACACTACGCCGTCTAATCGAAAAAGCTAAAAAAGACCAAGTACCCGCGCACGTTATCGATAAAGCAATTGAAAAAGCAGCCGGTGGCGCAGGGGAAGACTATTCTGTTGCCCGTTACGAAGGCTATGGTCCTGGTAATTGCATGGTTATAGTTGACTGTTTAACTGACAATCCGAACCGTACAATTAAAGATGTACGCTTACCGTTTACTAAAACAGACTCAAAAATTGGTACTCCTGGCTGCGTAGCACATATGTTTGATCATTATGCGGTACTTGGCTTTGCGGGTGATGACGACGAAATAGTATTAGAAGCATTAATGATGGCTGATGTTGATGTTAGCGATGTTGAAGCCGAGGACGGTAAAATATCGGTATTTGCACCGCCAACAGAATACTTTAAAGCTAAAACTGCCCTTGAAGACGCATTTGAAGGCATTAACTTTGAAGTAGACGAAATTACGTTTATTCCTCAAGTTAATATTGAAATTGAAGACGAAGAAGTTATTGCTAACTTTGATAAGTTTATAAATATGCTTGAAGATTGTGACGATGTACAAAATATTTATCACAATGCCATTGTAAAAAATTAGATTTAATTAGCTAAAGCTTTAAAAAGCGTGTTTTGTGTATGCAAAACACGTTTTTTTACGTTTGAATAAATGTTAGATATTCATGTGTATTATCTATATACCTTTAAAATGCCTTAAAAGTGATGTTATTCTAATTTTAGGCGATAAAAAACCAGCTTAAAAGCTGGTTTAGCACTTAATCTGAACTTTGCTTAAGCGGTTAAAGCGTATTCGTTTTTTGTGCTTTATATTTTATACGGTAGCTATGTAGCAGTGGTTCAGTGTAACCACTAGGTTGTGTTACACCCTCCAAAACCAGTGCAAGTGCAGCTTGAAACGCTATGCTGTTATTAAGGATTTCTTCGTTTGTTGCCATGGGTGTATACGCAGTGTCGTGCTCGTTTTGACCATCAACCACTTTGGCCATTTTAGCCATTGTTGATTTTATTTGCGCCTTTGAGCACACGCCATTTAGCAACCAATTAGCCATATGCTGGCTTGAAATACGCAGTGTTGCTCTGTCTTCCATTAGCCCTATATGGTTAATATCGGGTACTTTTGAGCAGCCAACGCCTTGATCAATCCAACGTACAACGTAACCTAAAATGCCTTGTGCGTTGTTTTCAAGCTCGCTTTGAATATCTTCTTTTGAAAGCGTTTTAGGGTCTGTCATTAGCGGCGGTGTAAGCAGGTCATTAAGGCTCGCAATAGTTCGCTTAGCTATACTTTGCTGCTCGGTAAATACGTTTATATCGTGATAATGCATTGCATGCAGAGTAGCGGCTGTAGGGGAGGGCACCCATGCAGTATTAGCGCCTGATTTAGGGTGAGCTTGTTTTTGCTCCATCATTAATGCCATTTTATCTGGCATTGGCCACATGCCTTTACCTATTTGTGCTTTATGACTTAAGCCACAAGCAAGGCCAATATCGACGTTGCGATCCTCATAAGCTTGTATCCATGGTTGCTGCTTAATCTGTGCTTTTGGAAGCACAACACCCGCTTGCATAGAGGTATGAATTTCATCGCCTGTGCGGTCTAAAAATCCAGTATTTATAAATACAACACGCTCTTTGGCTGCATAAATACAGGCTTTTAGGTTTACAGAAGTACGGCGTTCTTCATCCATAATACCCATTTTAAGCGTGTTTTCAGGTAAGCTTAGCGCTTCCTCTACTAAGCTAAATAAAGTGTTAGTAAACGCTACCTCTTCAGGGCCATGCATTTTTGGTTTTACTATATTAATACTTTGCGCGCTGGTATTTTTAATACCTGTTTTTTTATTTAGGTCGTGCAGGGCAGCGGTGGCAGTAAACATCGCATCCATAATGCCTTCAAATACCGGTTGATTGTACACATCGGTAATCGCAGGATTCGTCATTAAATGGCCAACGTTTCTAACAAACATCATGCTACGGCCTTTTAAAGTAACGGTGCCGCCATCAAGTGCGGTGTATGTTTTATCACTTTGCAGAGTGCGCTCTACAGTTTTATCGCCTTTTTTAAACGATTCAACTAAGTTACCTTGCATCAAACCAAGCCAATTTTTATAAACTTGTACTTTATCTTCTGCATCTACCGCAGCTACAGAATCTTCACAATCCATAATGGTGGTAAGCGCGGCCTCTAACACTACATCTTTTAAGCCTGCTTTATCTGCTTGGCCAATAATGTGGTGGTGATCTATATGTAGCTCTATGTGTAAATCATTGTTTTTTAATAACACTACAGTTGGGTTTTGCGCTTCTCCTTGATAGCCAATAAGCTGAGATGGGTTAGCTAATGTGGTTTGAGAGCTATCACGTAACGTAATTAAAAGTGCGCCATCTACTACTGAATAATTAGTGCTTTCTATATGCGAGCCATTAGTGAGCGGCAATGCTTTATCTAAAAACTGGCGAGCGTAGGCCATTACCTTAAAACCACGAACAGGATTGTAGGTATTGCCTTTTTCGGCTCCATCGTCTTCGCTTAACACATCTGTACCGTATAAAGCGTCGTATAACGAACCCCAACGTGCGTTAGCGGCATTAAGTGCAAAGCGTGCGTTACTGACAGGCACAACCAACTGAGGGCCTGCTGTAAGGGCTACTTCGGGTTCTACATTTTGGGTTTCAATTTCAAAGTTGGTAGGCTCTTTAACTAAATAGCCAATATCTTGCAAAAAGGCATGGTACTTAACGCTATCCCACGTTTTATTAGCAAGATGGTAGTCATCTATTTGCTGTTGAAGCAATTCTCGCTTTTCAAGCAGTGCCTTATTTGTAGGGGTAAGTGTTTGAACTATATGTGCAAAGCTTTGCCAAAATTGATGCTCACTTAAGTGAGTGCCTGGTAGTAATTGATTTTTAACAAAATCAGCGAGTTGTGTGTCTACGCTGAGTCCTGAATGTGTGAGAGTGTGGGACATAATTGCCTTCCTTAAACGGTCGCGATGTTGTTGTGTGCTTGTGCGTTAAGGCAACAATAACTCAAAAAGGCAATGTTGAGTGCTTTTTAGCCATTCACAAAATGTATAGCCACAATAACAACTATAAATTTACTAAATCTAGAAAAGGAGCCTAATGTTGAATCAAGCGAAACGGAGCACACACTCCTAGCCACTCTCACAACATTAAAATAATTTACACACTCGTTCGAAGGATTTTATTATGACAACATATCAACGCGAAACAGACACACTCTCTACTCTTTGCCAATCACAAGGCAGCGCATGGAAAGCTATTAACCCTGAATACGCAAGCCGTATGCGTTTACAAAACCGTTTTCGTACAGGGATTGAAATTGCGCAATACACAGCAGACGTTATGCGTGAAGATATGGCTGCNACAAGCCTGTACACCCAATCTTTAGGGTGTTGGCATGGCTTTACTGCCCAACAAATGATGATGGCTATTAAGCGCCATCAAAAAACAACTAAACGCAGCTATGTATACTTAAGTGGCTGGATGGTTGCAGCACTTCGCTCTGAATTTGGTCCGCTGCCAGATCAAAGCATGCACGAAAAAACATCGGTACCTGCATTAATTGAAGAAATTTACACATTTTTAAAGCAAGCTGATGCACGTGAACTAGACCACTTGTTTAACGACCTAGATGCAGCAAAAGCGAATGGCGGCGATGTTCAAGCTGTTATTGATAAAATAGACAACTTTGAAACTCATGTTGTGCCAATTATTGCTGATATTGACGCAGGTTTTGGTAACGAAGAAGCAACTTACTTACTGGCTAAAAAAATGATTGAAGCCGGTGCGTGTGCCATTCAAATAGAAAACCAAGTATCTGACGCCAAACAATGTGGTCACCAAGCGGGTAAAGTGACCGTTCCACACGAAGACTTTTTAGCAAAGATTAACGCAGTACGTTACGCCTTTTTAGAACTTGGTATTAATAACGGTATTATTGTGGCACGTACAGATTCATTAGGTGCAAGCCTTACTCAAAAAGTACCTGTGTCGCAAACACCAGGTGACTTAGCAAGCCAATACAATGCATTTTTAGAAACGACGCCAATCAACGGTGTTGATGACTTAAATGAAGGCGACACGGCAATGAAAATTAATGGCCAGTTATGTAAACCAACTCGCCTAGATAACGGTTTATTTCAATTCCGCGAAGGCACTGAAAAAGACCGCGTAGTACTAGATTGTATTACGAGCTTGCAGTCGGGCGCTGATTTACTGTGGATTGAAACAGAAAAACCACATGTTAAGCAAATCGCTGAACTGGTAAATCGTGTAAAAGAACACGTACCAAATGCAAAACTGGTATACAACAACTCGCCTTCGTTTAACTGGACGCTTAAGTTTCGTGAGCAAGTGTATCAAGAGTGGGAAGAAGCAGGCCGTGACCTTAGTGCTTACCCAAGTCTTGGCGACAATAAAGGCCTTATGGCACCGGAAATGGATGCAACAGAGCTTGCACAAGCAGCCGATTTACTAGTACAAAACTTCCAGCGCGATGGCGCACGTGAAGCAGGTATTTTCCACCACTTAATTACTCTGCCTACGTACCATACAGCTGCGCTAAGCACTGATATTTTATCAGAAGGTTATTTTGGCGATATGGGTATGCTGGCTTATGTACGTGATGTACAACGCCAAGAAATTCGCCGCGAGCAAGCTTCTGTTAAGCACCAAGACCTAGCAGGGTCTAACATGGGCGATACGCACAAAGAATACTTCTCTGGTGATAACGCGCTAAAAGCCGGTGGTGAAGATAACACCATGAACCAATTTTAATTCCTAACTAGATAGTGTTACTCAAGGGCCAATAGGCCCTTTTTTATTGCTTTAAGTAAAATTAGAACATTGAAGCATAATTACAGATCAGACTTTAACTAGGGCGTGTTGATCTTTGTGGATTGAAATTTGTTCAATCTAGGGGCGATTAAATCGCGGCGCGAGGTTTGTAACCTAGTGGGCTAAGTAAAAACCGAGCAACAAAGAGTTTATCGCCCCTAGAAAGAACCCAAAGGGCAGCGCATGTTTGGTATTTATGCTACGTTATCGCCTATTCATGGGGAATAACCACACTACATAAGCTCCGCCTTGCCTAAAAACCAAACATACTGCTGCAAATTAACCCACCAAAGTTCAACACGCCCTTGCCAAATCATGTTGGATCACTATTTAACTACCTGAGTGGATTTACAGATCAGAGTTTAACTAACCTTTCATAAAACGGCATATTTGGGGTGATTTTGCTGTAAAAAGCGTTTACGGCAACTTTAAAAGGCGGGTAAGTGACTGATTTTTGCTTTAATAGGCAAACTTAGCGAATTTATAAACCGATTTTTTACTAACTTCTCTGTGCTATAAAACAAAATTTTACTAACTGATAGGCTATAAACAGTGACTCAAACCGATTTTTTACCAACTCAAGTTACAAAAAATGCTATAAACCGAAATTTTACTAACTGAAGTTTTAGCTAAGTCCGATATTTAACTGTCACAGAAGTGTAAAGGGGGTTTACAGTTTGAATACTAAGGCGGTAAATACAAAAGCCACTTATTTGAAGTGGCTTTTATTTGAGCTATAAATTTATTACCCAGAGTTTATTTAGTGTGTTTATCAAACCACCATTGAATATAAGCTACTTTAGTCATTAAGTTTGATGGGCGAGCTGTAATACCATGCGATGCATTAGGAATGCGCACCATTGCAGTATCAACGCCTTGTAGTTTTAATGCCTGATAAAACTGCTCAGTTTCTGATATTGGTGTACGGTAGTCAGATTCGCCAGTGAGCAACATAGTAGGAGTTTTAACGTTTCCAACATAACTAATAGGCGAGCGCTTCATGTAATGCTCGATGTGATCCCACGGTTTACCCGGAAACCAGTAATCAGCAAAAAACGGGTAAAAATCGGCAGTTAGTACAAAGCTGATCCAATTAATAACAGGCTTAGCAACTACAGCCGCAGCAAAGCGATCGGTATGACCTACAATCCAAGCTGTTAATACACCACCGCCAGAACCACCGGTTACAAACAATTTAGACTCGTCAATAAAGCCTTTCGCTATTAGCGCATCAACGCCAGTCATTAAGTCATCAAAATCGTTACTTGGATAATTATGATGAATAGTTTGTGCAAACTCTTTACCGTATGAATCACTGCCACGTGGGTTCATGTATAAAACCACATTTCCTTTGGCTGTAAACAGCTGAATTTCAGCGCTAAAGTGTGGACCGTAATTAGCTACTGGACCGCCATGTATTTCTAGTATTAGCGGATATTTTTTGCTGCTGTCAAATTCTGGTGGGTAAGCAATCCATCCTTGAATAGGTAACTCATCGTGACTTGATTTAATCCAAATTTCTTCCACTTTAGCCAAAGCTTTGTCGCCCAATGCATCTGCATTAAGGGTAGTTAAACGCTGCGCTTTACCGCGTTTAATTGTTGCTATATCAGCAGGGCGCTGAGTATCGGCAAGGGTAAAGGCTACTTCGCCATCTTCGCTTACATCAAAGTCACCACCAGAATAAGGGCGACCAAAGGCAACACTGCCAATTTGAGTTGTTATTATTTTACGCTTGCCGCTGCATGGTTGATAGGCGAGGGCAGTTTGACCTTTATCTGCATAGCTAAAGTATATGCCTTTGGAGTTTGCACTCCATTTTATTTGACCTACGCTACGGTCAAAATTTGGCGTTAAGCTTGTTGTGTTACCTGTTTTTAAATCACGAATATAAAGCTGAGCGTTTTCGTAGTTAGTGCGTTTATCATCGTAACCTGTGTACGCTAAGTAACGACCATCGGGAGATACTTTAGGCTGCTCGTCAGGTCCGTTTCGGTCAGTAACTTTAGTTATATTTTGTGTGGCTAACTCGAGTTGATAGATTTCACTGTTTGTGGGTTTTAGCTGGTTGTTTGTGTGCCTGTTTGCAGAAAAATAAAGCGACTTACCATCGTTACTAAAACTTACATCGCCTGCGTTATCAAATTCATCATGAGTGAGTTGTTTGGCATTACCACCGTTAGCATCTATGGAAAATAATTGGCTAAAACCTTTTTGCGTGTAACCGCCACCATCTGAACGGTAATAAACATCATCAATAAATTTAGCGGGTTCTGCCCACGTTGCACCTTTTGGTTTGCCTGGTAAGCTCACTGGCGCTGAATTAGCGCTTGGAACAAACATGCTAAATATTAGCTGGTTAGAATCAGGGTTCCATGTAATCGCACGTGGACTACTCGTTAAGTTACTAATTTTTGCCATAGCATCTGTTTTAAGCCATTTAATATATATTTGGCTGCTACCATCGCGGGTTGATATAAATGCAAGGCGTTGACCATCAGGAGAGAGTACTGGCGAATAATCCATATGCACGCCAGAGGTTAATGGCTGCATTTGTTTGGTTTTGTAATCAACAGACCAAATATTACCAACTTTGCGATCTGTTTTTATATCCATGCGGTTACGCACAAAATAAACAGTTTTACCGTCTTCGGTTATATCTATTTGATTGGCATATTCTAAATTAAACACGTCTTGCAGTTGTAGTGTATTTGTTTCAGCGTAGGCTAAATTGCTACAGCCTAAAATGAGGCTAAGTGTTAAAAGCTTTTTCATTTTAATCCCTGTTGTTACTTTTTTAATTTGCTAAGTAGTTATATGTTAGGGATTATTAAATTAACAGTAGGATGCGATGAAGCTCTTATTTAACTCTATGAGTTAAAGCTGTAAAGGGGGTTTACAGCTTCTATTTGAGGTTGTATAAAAGTTTAGTTAGCTGAGTTACACAGGGCTTTTATATCTTTTATAAGCGCTATGCCATCAGCGTTGTCGCCATGTACGCATAAGCTATCGGCGTTGAGCGTTAGTTTTTTTCCAGTTCGTGTTGTCACGCTGCCATCGGATAAAAGCTGAGTTACTTGTTTTAGTAATGCAGCTTTGTTGTGAACACTACCCTCAAGTGTTCGTGACACTAAATGCCCGTCGTCGGTGTACTGCCTGTCGGCAAATGCCTCGAGTATTAGATCAACTCCTGAGCTTTTAGCTACTTGAATGTGCTTATTGGCATTTTTAGTCGCTAAAACCATTAGTTTCAAATCTATTGGGTACCTGGCAATTGCATTTATAACGGTTTGTAATATTTTATCATCAGCCATCATGTCGTTATAAAGTGCGCCATGCGGTTTAACATAGCTAAGTGTTAAACCTTGTACTTTTGCCATGCCCTCAATAGCGGCTATTTGATAATGCAGGCAATTTGTAAGCTCTTTTTCGCTAAGTACCATTGAGCGCCTACCAAAGCCTTGCTTATCTGGGTAACTTGGATGAGCGCCAATTTGTACGTTATGCCGCTTGGCAAGTACAAGAGTGTTTGCCATTACGTCGGCGTCACCTGCATGAAACCCACACGCAATATTCGCCATATCAATATGTGGCATTACGTCATCGTCTAGCCCCATTTTCCATGCGCCAAAGCTTTCGCCTAAATCACAATTGAGTTTCATATTAGTGCGCCTTTTGCGGTTTTATTGTGACAGGTAATACGCCGTTAGCCGTTGCTTCTCCTAGTAACACTTTTGCAAGTGCGGTAAAAGCAGGACCAGATACAATATCATTTTTATCTACATCAATATTATATGCATACGATGCAAGTACAGCATTTGCATAATCGCCAAATTTAGCAATGTCGTAAGGTGCTCTTAGGCTTATAAAAACAGTGCTTTTGTTTTCTTTTTTTGCCACTTTTAATAATGACTCAAGTGCTTTTGGTTGCTCTGCATTATTAAGTGCAAAATTAGGATCGTCTTTTAAATCATCCATACCGCCAATTTCTACCGCACTTTGATTAGGCGTTGCATTGCCGGCTATAACTACATCAGCAGCGTGTATTTGTGTTTTAGCTTGTGCAGGGTTAAACCCTTGTAGGCTGCTACAGCTATAGTTAAGTTTTTTTTGGCTGATAGCTTCAATCGCTTGCTGCATTGCCATACATTTACGCGTGTCTGGCATAATAATATGAACATTACTTCCTGCTTTTAAATTAAGTGGCAAAGTACTGTTATTATTTTTAACCTGCGTTATTGCCTCTACAGCAAGCTGCGCTTCTATTTCACGATGTGCTGCACTGCCGATTGTTTGCTTTGCATTTATGAGCGCGGTAATAGGGTCAAAATTAGTGCTTAACCTAAATTTATTTTTAAGCGTAATTATACGCATCGCTGATTGTGCTATTTCTTGCTCATCAAGTTGGTTTGATTTAACCGCTGCAACAAGCTCTTTAATAAGATCATCGAGCTTGTTTAAATCATCCGGCGTTCTAATTTCAACGGGCATTAGGGCAATGTCAGCCCCAGCCGCAAACGTATTTATTACCGCTTGAGTTGGTGTAAAAAAGTTACTAATACCAGCCATATCAAGCGCATCTGTTACTACAACACCTTGGTAATTAAGCTCACCACGTAAAATATCAGTAATGATTGCGCGCGACATTGTTGCCGGTTTTATCATCGTTTTGCCATTAACACTTATAAACGTTGTGCTATCGAGCGCTGGGTATTGAATATGCGCCGTCATTATCATGCCTGGGTTTTGCTTGGCGATAATGTGTTTAAAGGGTGCTAGGTCTTGCTCGTAAATAACTTCTTTTGCATGGTTTACTTTAGGCAAACCTGTATGGCTATCTACGTTTGTATCGCCGTGGCCCGGGAAGTGCTTTAACGAGGTAATAACGCCGTTATTCTCAAATCCTGCAACCTGTGCGGCGCCTAATTTACTCACTAATGCAGGGTTTTCACCAAACGAGCGTACGTTAATAACAGGGTTATCGGGGTTCATGTTTACATCAACCGTGGGCGCGTAGTTTACATTGATACCCAGCGAGCTTAGTTCTTTAGCTATAACAGTTGCTGTTTTTGTCGCAAAGCTTATACCGTGTTTTTTGTAGGTTGCGCCAATCGACATATTACCGGTAAATGAGGTGGCAACATCGCGTGGTAAACGCGCTACACGTCCGCCTTCTTGATCTATAGATATAAATAGAGGCAGCTTACTACTGGATTTACTTGCAGCTGTTTGCAATTGGCTATTAAGCGTAATGGTTTGTTCTATTGATTGAGTATTTTCAGAAAATAAAATAACTCCACCAATATCGTATTTAGCAATAGCGGTAGCAAGCTCATTAGGTAACTCGGTCATTGGAGTTCGGCATTTATTACTTGCTCCTTGCTGGCAAAAGTAGCGAAAGTCGAGTATTAACTTTTGCCCAAGTTGTTGTTCAAGAGAAAGCACGGGTTTAGCAAACGAGGATTGTAATGGCATTAAACACCCAGATAAAAAAACGATAGACGGTACAATACACTTATTTAGCAAAACACACTCCAAGGCTAAAAAGTAGATAAATGTATGCAGCTTAACTACTTTTTAAAGTAACTGCAAAAGAAGGTTTTCTTTACAAAAACCATTAACGTATTGTAAAAATTAAAGAAAAATTATAATTTTGAACTTAGTGAAAAGTTATATTTTTTCTGCCTTTATTGATATTAGGTAATAAATTTTTAATAGGGTGTAATTGCAGGCTTTATGCTCAATTATAGGTGCAAGTATTGAATGCCTGATACTTAGGATGGCATTCATTTTTGAAAGAATTATTAATAGCCTTAATCTTCGATTTCTTATTTTTCATTTAACGATTACAGCCTTTATTAGTACTTTAGTAAGTAGCTTTTATTCTACCTACCAAGCACAAAAGGAGCAGTTAAAAACTTACACTAAAAAGTAACTATGCCTACGCTAATAAATTAGCATCAACAACTGATACTCTTTAGAATCAGCAATGCAACAACCTGCCTATTCAACTAAAAATCATCTTGAAAAGACAATACTGTGGCGCGTTTAGGTAGAGAAGAATTTGTATTTTTTTACCTAATAAGAACAGCAAAGTGCGCGCAAAATAGCAGAGCGATTACGTCAAACCGTTGAGTCTATAAATACGTAAACTATTGGATTTATAATAATTCCTATTGGCATTGCAACTTGGTCTGAGCATAGTAACGAAATAGACCAAGTTTAAAAATGTGCTGACAAAGTACTTTACCATGTTAATAAGTATGGTAGTGATAAGTGCATTGTTGCTGATTAAAAGTGTGTTTCGATAGGAGAGTAATCAATTGCAACTTCTACATTGCTCACTGAGCTATAGTTGTTTAGATCTTTAGATAATCCTGCAATATCAACATCCTTTTCAACAAGTAATGTGTAATTGTGAGCTGTCGATTTAACTAACTCATAATTATTTTTTAACTCATCAGGCAAAGAATCGGTATTTAATGTAATGGTAAGAGTACCTGTTACTACACCTTTTTGCTTTAAGTTCTGATTATAAATAACGTCGCCTTTAAATAACTGCTCAGAGTTAAAAATAAGCTTATCACCAGATGAATTTATGCTTTTAGATGCTTTTTTCATAATACTTTGACTGCTTTCTTTTTTAGGAAAAATAGTGTCAGTTTTCTGGTTCTTAGATGGTTCTTTTATAATGATTTCTGCTGTTTTAGGTAGCGCCTGAGAGTTGTTAACCTCTGTTTTTTCACTGTTATTACATGCAGATAGTAATAAAGCTGCAATTATTGGCACTGAACTTGTAAAAATTATTTTTTGCATTCGTTTACCTTTGTTTACTTTTCTCTAAATTTAAAGCTATTCAGCTTCATTCAAGTATGTATATTAACAACTTAACTATGCGTTTACATAAAACAATCAATTAAAAAACATTAAGTGTTTTAATATAATAAATACAAACAGGTGGATACATGTCTCAATTTAAATTAACAACTATTGCCATAGTTGTAGCATCAACATTAGCAGCAGGTGAGCTAACGGCCGCTGAACAAACTCGATTTTATGATGTAAGTGCTACAAATGCAGTTACTCAGGGTACTTCTTTAGCTGCTGTTCAGCAGAGAACCTTAGCCGAACGCGCCACTGTATCGGGTCAAAAATCTATTTACGATGCACAAATGGGTAAAGCAACATTTTTATGGCAAGCAATAGGTCAGCGTAAGCCTGACATGGCTTTAATCGCAGCTGATAACCGTAATCAATATGCTGCTGACTTTTATATTGAAACTTTAACAGGCATTAGTAATCGTAAAGCAACAGCATCTTCTGCTGTTATGGTTGATTTATCAGAGCAAAAACGTGGTTCTATTAGTGCTAAATATAAACAACAAGTAAACGGTGTAGAAGTTTTTAACCGCGAATACAACTTGTTAATGGATAAAGAGTACAACCTAGTAGCAAGCTCGGGTTATTTTGCTGATACGTCATCATCTAAAAATAAACTTGCTGCATTAACGGGTTTTGTAAGCTCTGAGCAAAGTATAAAAAAAGCATTTAGTGAATTAGCTAATATTGATGTCTCACTTCGTAAAATTGGTAACGAAGGTGGATATGCAAAATATGAGGCTAAATCATTAGATGACTCTAAGATTGTTTTAGGTACGCCACGTGCAAAAGAAGTGTTTTTTGAAGTTGCAGGCGAGCTTAAATCTGCTTACTACATTGAAGTAGAAGTAGCAGAAGTTGGCTCTTTAGAAAGTGACTACTTTAGTTATGTAGTAGATTCAAATAACAGCAAAGTATATTTTGCGAAAGATTTGAAATCTCATGCAGCTGACTTTAATTACCGTGTTTACGCTAACCAAGATGGCTACCCAATGGAAAGCCCGCACGGTGACGTAATTCCTGCAGATGGCCCAGGGCAAGTAGACGAGACTGAGATTTTAGACGCGCCAATGGTATCTCTATCTTACTACAGTAAACTAAGCACAATGGACCCATGGTTAGCTGATGATGCAACGACAACATCAGGTAATAACGTATTTGCTTACGCAGATGTGGTTGCACCTCAAGACTTTAGTGAAGGTGACTTTACCGCTGAAACAACAGCAGACTTCACATTTGACTACCCTTATCAAGTAGATGAAGTTGCAAATAGCTACGCAAACCGTAAAGCGGCTATTGTTAACTTGTTTTATATGAATAACTTTTTACATGATTTTTTCTATGATCATGGTTTTGATGAAACGTCAAATGTAGCTCAAGTATCTAACTTTGGTCGTGGCGGCGTAGAAGGTGACCCGATTGAAGCACAGGCTCAAGATAACTCAGGTCGTAATAACGCAAATATGTCTACGCCAGCTGATGGTGCTAGCCCACGTATGCAAATGTACTTGTACAACAGTAAAGATGCCGTTGTTGGTGTAGATTTTGGTATTACAGTAACTTCACATGACTCTTTAGGCCTTTTAGCTTCAACAAAAGAATCTGGCTTTGGTAAATACCAATTCAGTGATGTGGCTGCAGAAGTTGTTCGTTTAGATGATGGAAATACAGTAGATTCAACAAGTATTAATGATGGTTGTGAGCCTGCTATAAATGCTGCTGAACTAGCAGGGAAAATTGCAATTGTAGATCGTGGCTCATGTGCTTTTACGATTAAAGTAAAAAATGCACAAGATGCAGGTGCAATAGCAACTATCGTTGTTAATAATGACCCAGATACGGCAGAACCGGCACCAATGGGCGGTGAAGACGATACTGTAACCATTCCAAATATGGGTTTAAATTACGCTGATGGTCATGCAATGTATGACCTAATTGATGCTCGTGAAGTTGTTACTGTAAACATGTTTACCAAAGCAACATTAAAAGATGGTACGTTTGATAATGGTATTATTGCTCATGAATGGGGTCACTACATTAGTAACCGCTTAGTCGGTAATTCATCAGGCCTTATTAACTTCCAAGGCCGCGCAATGGGCGAAGGCTGGGGCGATTTCCACTCATTAATGTTTATCGCTAAAGAAAGCGATATAAATATTACAGGTAACGATAAGTTCCAAAAAGCATATGGTAGCGGCACATTTGTAGAAGACTTCTACTTCGGTATTCGTCGTCTTCCTTATTCAACTGATACAGATGTAAATGCATTGTCGTTCCGACATATTACTGAAAATGCTGGTGCTGATATTGGTATTTCACCAACAAGCGTGGCTTCTCCTCATGCTGCCGGCGAAATTTGGGCAACTGTATTATGGGAAAACTACGTAACGCTTATTAACGAGCATGGCTTTAATGAAGCACAAACTCGAATGGCAGATTACTTAGTTGCAGGTTACAAATTAACACCTATAGCACCAACCTACACTGAAGCACGTGATGCTATTTTAGCTGCTGCCTATGCAGTAGACCCTGCTGATTACAAATTAATGGTAGGCGCATTTGCTAAACGTGGTATGGGTCTTGGCGCAGTATCGCCAGATCGTTTCAGTGAAGACCTTACTGGTGTAGTTGAATCAGATAAAACACAGCTTTCTAGCTATGCATTTGCAAGTGCTGACTTAAACAACATGTACAATGGTACAGAGCTTGGTTTTTGTACTAACGACAATATTTTAGATAAAGGCGAAACGAGTACGGTTAGCGTAACAATTACTAACCGTGGTAGTGAAGTACTTAGTGGTACAACAGCACAACTGACAGTTATAAGCGATCATGATGTAACATTTGAAAATGATGGCCTACTTACTTTTGGTGAAGTTCAACCGTACGAAGCAATAACAAGTAACGATATTAAAGTTACTTTGAACGAAGCGGGTACAGCTGAAACACTAGAAATTGAAGTCACATTCCCTGAAATTGAAACGGATGATGATATCGTTGAAGCGCTTGATCAAACACTTACGTTTGAAGTAAATATGGGCTTTAAATCAGAAACGCCTGTTGGAGCTGTAGTTTCAGATGATATGGAAGTAGCAAGTTCATCACTATTAGATTTAAAAGAAAACGTAATGTTTGGTGGTGATTTAGCTGCTGGCACTCAAGTAATGGATAATAGTAGTAATATTGCATTCTTTGAACAAGGTGGCTTTGGGCTAGGCACACAAGCAATGCGCCTTGTAAATAATGGCTTCCAATCGGATGTAGCAGTAGAGAGTAAGTCATTCGAAGTCGGTTACTCTGGCGACTTTGAAATTTCATTCTGGCATTTCTATAGTATCGAGGAAAACTGGGATGGTGGTGTTGTAGAAGTTAGTGTTAATGGTGGTGACTGGGTTGATGCTACTGAAATTGGCGGCACATTTGATGTTGGCTATGACGCTGTTCTAATCGAAAACGATTCTCAAGAGCTTCAAGAACGTGAAACATATACAGGTAATAACGTACAAGATAGTGGCGCGTATGGTAATTATGAAACTATCAACTTTGGTGATGCTCTAAACGGCAACTTAGTAAAAGTACGCTTTAGAATTTCATCAGATGGCGCAGTAAGTGATTTAGGTTGGTGGATTGATAACCTAACTATGTCTAACGTTTTATCTCCTGTATTTTCAGAACTTGTAGCGGGTGATTCACTAGCATGTGATAACGCAGCTCCACTTGTTTTAGTCGAAAGTGCATCAGCGGAAATTACTGAATCTGCTACAGGAACAATTACAGCAACAGCGTCAGATCGCAATGGTCAAACACTAACTTATGCTTGGACTCAGGTTAGCGGTAGTGATGCTACGCTCACTGGTACTGATACAGCAACTTTGAGCTTCACACCTGCAGCTATTACTGCAGATGAAGAGCTTGTTTTTGAAGTTGCCGTAAGTGATGGTGTAACAACTGTGACTCAACAAAGTACTGTAATGGTAAAAAATGAAGCGGTAGCAACAGTGCCTGTAACAGAAGCAAAATCTAGCGGTGGTGGTAGTTTTGGCTTTATAGCTTTATTACTTACTCCATTAGTATGGTTTAATAGACGTCGTAAAAACGTTAGTAAATAAGTTTAAATAACATCCCGTCGTCTCTAAACACATGACGGCTTTAATGAAAGGCCAGTAGCTTTTGCTTCTGGCCTTTTTTATATACTTAGTGTGATGTTTTTAGTCCTGACCTCATATTAACTTTTGATGGCCATACACTTTGACTTATCTATTAGTTATATTGCCTTTTTATACGACATCAACAACTTATATCTTAAAGCTTAATAAACAACCTCGGTGCGTTCACTTAGTTGGCTAGAGTTTTACTGATTAAAGGATAAAAATGGCAATGCTGGAATATATTATTTATCACGCCATACCCTAACGCATAGTCGCTAAATTGAACAAACCAACTTAATTAAAAACACTTAAACGGGTATAATACCTAACTTCGTATAATACGCGCTGAATTTGAGTGCTTTGGAATGCAGCTTTGCTATATAAATTACTACCCGCTTTAAATTTAAGATTTCTTATATTGCTACTCGCATTCTCTGCAGCACTGAGCACATTGATAGGGAGTTTTTATTCTACCTATCAGGTTCAAAAAGAGCAGTTAACATCATATACGCTAAAAAGTAATTTAGCCTATGCACAAAAATTAGCCTCCGCAACTGATAACTTTTTAAAGTCTGCGCTTCAGCAGCTTGAATACTCAGCTAAAATTATTGAGCAATCACCAAATAACTCCAAATTATTAAACGATGAAGCCATTCGTTTAAATCATCAAACGGATAGCTTTAACTCTGTTGTGATTAATTTACATGGCGTAGTTGCAGCGACGTCGCCTCACTTTGAAAGTTTAATAGGCCAACAAATACAGTCTCCAGGAGCAATAGAAGCACTAAAAGAAAAACGCCCATTAATTAGTGAGCCTTATTTATCGGCAGCTGATAATTTAATTGTTTTTATATCGCACCCGCTATTTGATTCTGAAGATAAGTATTTAGGTTATATTGGGGGCTCTCTTTATTTAAAAGAGAAAAATATTTTAAATGAGCTTTTAGAACAACATTACTACAAAGGTGGTTCGTACCTTTATGTTGTTAGCTCAAATAAGCGCATTTTATATCACCCAGAACCTGCCAGAATCGGCAACGTTATTGCTAACAATGCTGTGATTGACGCTGTTATAGATGGCGAAATAGGCACTTCAACGGTTATTAATAGCTTAAATAAGCCGATGCTCGCAGGCTACGCACCCATTACTTTATCTAAGTGGGGAATAGTGGCGCAAAGACCATTAGAATCAACGCTCTCTTCGCTAGATACATTAACTATTGAAGTCATTGAACAAACAATACCTATGGCATTAGTCACATTTATTTTTATTGGTTTATTTGCACACTTTATAGCAAGGCCGCTAAAGCGATTAGCCGATAACGCAAATACACTCGATGATCCAAAAAGCTTAGAAAAACTTAAAAGCGTGAAGTCGTGGTATTTTGAAAGTCAAAAACTGAAGTTAGCGATGTTAAGAGAGGTTACTTTATTACAAGCACAAATAGGTGTGCTACGCCATGACTCACAAACAGATCCCTTAACAGATACGCACAACAGAAGAAGCTTAAACGGCCTACTTAACCAGCTTATGCTAAAGCAAACCCCATTCGCTATATTAGAAATTGATATCGACTTTTTTAAACGTGTTAACGATACTTTTGGACATGATAAAGGCGACGAAACTTTAGTTTCGCTAACAAATATAATTAAAAAACTATCAAGAAGAGACGACATAGTATCAAGAATTGGCGGTGAAGAATTTGTTCTTGTGCTACCAAATGAAAACAGCCAAAGTGCCTATAAAATAGCAGAGCGTTTACGTAAAACAGTAGAATCGACAGAAATAAACACCATTGGAACAATCACTATTTCTATAGGTATTGCAACCTGGCCTGAGCATAGTACTGATATTGCCCAAGTATATAAATGTGCCGATAAGGCGCTATACCATGCTAAAGAGCATGGTCGTAACCGATGCGTAGTGGCCGATATTAGCTAACCACAGCTTTGTTAAGTAATACTCTGTATTACCTTAAATTGATAAATACTTTACACAGAGTGCATGAGTTTATTAAGCCAGCCATCTGCTTTTGATGGCTTGTAAATCATTACTATGCCTTTGCTATAGTGACTGTTAACCCCCTTTACAGTTATTTTTGTAAGCGCTAAGTCATCAATCACAAAATTTGGTAAATACGCTAATCTCAAAGCAGTTTTACTACCAAACTAACCTTTTAAAATCCGTTATATGTTGAAAAGCTAACGACAAATAAAACACAAAAAATGCATTTTCATTAGTAAAACTAACGCAGCAACAAGGCTTGGTAATTCATAAAATACAAAGTAAACCAAGCTATGCCTCGTTAAGCTTAGTGCCGCTTACTAGGGGGAAGTATAACGAGTGCGACAGCGCAATAAATACAACACTTGCAAGTAGGCTAACGGCATGTTTTAAAAACGCCCCAGCTATTTAGAAAACCAAGACTTTGCGATTAATTAATTTATAAATAACGGAGATTTTGGCTTTAAAAGTGCTGTTTATATAAAGTGTTAATGGGCATTAAGTATGTAGAAGTGTACCTGAATATACTCACCATTAAGTAATTTGACTTGAGTAAATATGTGGCAATAAACGCTGCATACCCATGCAGCGTTTATTGCCATTTGTTTAGCCCTAATTAAAACTGATAGCTTACCCTTGCTGAAAAGTTACGCCCAGGTTGGGTGTATTGGCTAAAATCAGCACTTTGCGATTGACCTGCAATCAACTCAAAAGGTACATATTCTTTATCGAGCAAGTTAAGTACACCTACATTTAGCTGCCACGCTTGCCATTCGTAGTTTGCGTATAAATCAACAACGCCGTAGCCATGCCCTTGCGTAGTTTTATCATCGTTTGCATCAAGTACTACATCCGATTGCGATTTAGCTAAACGCAACGCAGCGGTCCAGTTAATATTACCCAGCTCTGTACTTAACAATATTGAGCCATTTAACGGGCTAATGCTGGTAAGTGGCTGATCGGTTTCTTTGTTTTCACCATCAACGTAGGCCACGTTTGCCTCAAGTAGTATATTTTCAGCGACATACATGGCAATTCCGGCTTCTACACCGCTTATTTGTGTTTCGCTAATATTTTGATATTGATACAAAGTTTTGTTTACATTAGGAATGTACGTTGGCTCAACACCCACTACGGCGGTTTCAATAAAATCATCGAATGCTGCATAAAAAGCACTTAAGTTTACGCTAATATCGCTGCTGGCGTATCTTAGCCCAAGCTCAAACGAATTACTGCTTTCAGGGTCTAAATCGGCGTTTGGTAATATTTGATAAAACGGCTCAACGCCGTGACTTTGATAGGCTTGGTCGTGTGGTGGTATTTTAAAGCCTCGTACGTATTGCCCGTACAACGATAAGTTATCATCCACTTGGTATATAACACCTAGCTTAGGCGAAAAAGCAGAATCGGTAATATCATCAAGCTCTCGCTCGAGGCGTTTGATTTTCTGAACAGGATTTTTTTTGGCTTTAGGGGATGTAGGCATAGTTCTCTTAGGTGATCGAGTCAAATCCATCTTACCGTGTTTTCTTAGCCAAGTAAGCACGGTTGAACGACCTTGTATGCCATAAATTTTTTGGGCTTGTTTGTAAGTCATATCGCCTTTTTCTACAGCATCAACAGTTTGTAATTTAAAGCCTAATGAATAATCTCGTTGTGTTCGTTTGAGCGGTGTATTGTTTGACTTGGTCATAATAAGTCCTAAGTGTGTAAACACATTTCTGGACGAGACATAAAGTACAAAAAGGTCGCTGTACAAATACTGCGACCTTTATTTTTAAGTTTAATATTAAGTTCAAGACAGCTTAATAAGCGCCTGCGCTGTATATAAGCTCGTAGCTGTGGCTGTAAATCTCAAGGATGTTACCAAACGGGTCTTCCATATAGATCATGCGGTACGGCTTTTCACCCGGGTAGTAATAACGAGGGGCTTGCATACGTTTTTTACCGCCAGCTTCTACAATACGCTCGGCTAAGCCTTCTACATCAGGGTCTTGAACACAAAAATGAAAGATGCCTGTTTTCCAATATTCAAAATTGTCTTTTGGGTTTTCTTGGTTTTTAAATTCGAAAATTTCGACACCAATACGATCCCCTGTAGATAGGTGCGCAATTTTAAATTTTTCCCACTTTTCGCCAAATACTTCTGTACACATTTCGCCAATCGGGCTTTTGTCTTCGGTAATTAAAGTGGGTTCCATTATGGTGTACCAACCCATAACCTTAGTGTAAAACTCGACTGCTTTTTCAACGTCGGGAACCGAAATACCAATGTGCGAAAAACTACGTGGATATGTATGACTCATAATACTTCCTCTTTAACTTGTGACTAGTTGATGGAGTTAGTTTACGAATCGACCAACATTAAGTAAAATTATCATTAATCATCATTTTGAGTACGTTTTGTAATGATAAATCCAACATGGTTAAATACGTTTTGTACTTTGGTTGAGGTAAATCATTTTACCCAAACCGCTGAGCGCCTTTATATGACCCAATCTGGTGTAAGTCAGCACATTAAAAAGCTAGAGCAACAAGTTAACTGCGCTTTGCTTGAGCGCCATGGTAAGCAGTTTTCTCTTACTCCTCAGGGCCAAAACTTATATCAGCAGGGCAGCCTACTTCTTAAAGATTGGCAGTTTTTAGAACAACAATTAAAAGATGATTCGCCGTACAGCGGAGCGGTAAAGATTCAATCTCCGGGCAGTTGTGGTTTAAAGTTTTATAATCAATTATTAGCACTGCAATCTGAGCATAAAGAACTAATTATTGATTACCGCTTTGCGCCCAATGTAAGTGTTGAACAAGCTGTAGCAAACCATAGTGCCGACATCGGGTTTTTAACTCAAGCTCCAACATTTAGCGAACTAACCAGCCATAAAATAAGCCAAGAGCCACTACTACTTGTAACGCCTGCAGGTATAAACATGCCTAATTGGCAAACCCTGTGTGAGCTAGGGTTTATTGCTCATCCCGATGCAAGCCATCATGCGCAGCTACTACTAAGCGAAAACTACAGTGAGTTTGAGCATATTGACCAAATAAGACGTACGGGATTTTCTAACCAAATTAGTTTGATACTAGAACCTGTAAGCTTAGGGCTGGGCTTTACGGTATTACCTGCTCATGCTGTTGGCGCATTCAATAAGCCCGCGCTTATTAAAACGCATCATTTAGAATGTCCGGTTAGTGAATCTATTTATGTGTGCCATCACCGAAATAGGCCGTTGGCAAAACGTATGAATACAGTGATTGAGCTAATAAAGGCGGGAGTAAATAGTTAAAACGTAAACCCCCTTTACACCCACGGCACTTAATACCATAGGCAAAAGGGGGAACAGAAAATTAGTTAACGCTTTCTAATTTTGCTTTTAAATCGAGTAAGTCGGTTGCGATAGTATTTGGCTGTATTTCCCACGGATCGAAAATAGATTCTTTAGATCGTTGAATCCACGCCGCGCGCATGCCGTGCGATATGGCACCGGTTACATCAAACGGGTTACTTGATACAAGCCACGTGTTTGCGCCTGTTGAATTGGTTTCGCGTAAAAAGTGGCTATAAACCCCTGGGTTTGGTTTAAAGGTTTTAACGTCGTCGGCACTTACTACCCCTTCAAAAAGCTCACTAATGCCAGCGGTTTCTAATAAGGTATGAACTGCGTCGGCAGCTCCGTTTGAAAATGCAAACAAACGGTAATCCTTCGCTTTTAATTGCTCAAGGCCTGCTTTTACATCATCGAACGCAGGAAGCGTTTTATAAAGCTCTAGCAGTTGCCCCTTTTGATCTTCACTTAGCTCGGTTTTGTGCGCTAAGCAGGCGTAATCGAGTGCGTGTTTTGTACATAGCGAGAAAGGAATATAATTTTGCATTAATCCACGTCTAAATGAATACTCTAATTGCTTTTCGCGCCATGTATTTGAAAATGCTTGGGCGTTATCGCCAATCATGTCGTCGAGTAAGGACAGTACGCCGTGAGTGTTTATTAGCGTACCGTATACGTCAAATGCAAGTGTAGTTGCCATGTTTGCTCCGCAATAAAATAAATTAAGTTGGTTTTAGAGTACTTGCTTACAGCTTAACTTAATTTGAACGAACGCTCAAATTAATAAAACTTATAAGCATCGAGTGCTAAAATATCCATTTCTATACCTTCATGTATTTTTTTTGCTTTACCGTCACTACTTCCAAGCGCTGCAAAAAGAGGTAAAAAGTGCTCCTGGCTAGGGTGATTAAATAAAGCATGAGGTGCTTCATTTAAATAGTTAAGTAACGCTTGGGTGTTTTGCGCTATTAATTTTTGCTCAACCCAATGAGTAAACTCATTAACCATTTGAACACGATTAGGTGTAGCAGGGCTTTTAAATATTTCACGTAGATTGTGACTAATACCACCGGAGCCAATAATTAATACGTTATCGCTGCGCAGTGGTGCAAGTAACTGTCCGTATTTATACATCGCCTGAGCGCCTAAACGCGTGTTAATAGACACCTGAACAATGGGAATATTAGCTGTTGGGTACATTAAGCGCAGCGGGATCCACACACCATGATCCCACCCTTGATCTGCACTTTTCACCGTTTTAATACCCGCTTTGTAAAAGTACTCACTAATAGTATTAGCAAGCTTAGGGTCTCCTGGTGCTGGGTATTGAATTTCATACAGGGGCTTGGGGAAGTTATAAAAGTCGTGAATAGTATGCGGCGCATCTCCGGATGTAATAACTATATCGTGCGCTTCATCAAAGTGGGCAGAAAACACCACAATAGCACGAGGCTTACTAAGCGTTTGACCTAATGATGCAAGAAAATCTGACGTAGCCGATTGCTGAACAGCCATCATTGGCGAGCCGTGAGATATAAATAAAGCAGGCTGAGTCATACTAAAACCTTAAACAAATAGACGTGTTATAAACACTATATAAGTTTCTATTTTGACGATAAATATGATACTTATTTATACATTATCAACAAAGCATTGTTAAAAAATGGATAAGCTCACCACCATGAAGACCTTTTTAGCCGTTGTGCAAGAAGGATCATTTTCAAAAGCGGCCGATAAACTCGATATTTCGCCGCAGTTAGTCAGCAAATATATTTCTGCGCTGGAAGATAATCTACGCACGCGTTTATTACACCGTACAACGCGAAAAGTAAGTGTTACAGAGGCTGGAAATCAATATTATCAGCGTTGTCAGCAGGTGGTTATTGATATTGAAGACATGGAAAACTCACTAAACAACTTAAGCGAAAATGTATCGGGTGTGCTTAGTATTAGTGCGCCAATGTCGTTTGGTACTAAGCATTTAGCAGGTTTGTTGGTTGATTTTCAAAAGCAGTATCCAAATTTAAAGTTAGACTTACGGCTCACAGACCAATATGTAGACATAGTAGAGCAGGGTATTGATATTGCTCTGCGCATTGGCGTATTAAAAAACTCAACGTTGATAGCTAAAAAAATTGCACCTATACACCTAGCGGTGTTTGCGTCACCCGACTATTTAAAACGCCATGGCACGCCACAAACACTGCTAGATTTACAGTCACATAATTATTTACGCTATTCCCACAGTGAGCCCACAAAACGATTATTTGGGGTTAATGAGTTAAAAAGCGAGCTAAAGCTTGAAAGTAACTTTGTGGCTAACAATGGTGACTTACTACTAAATACAGCCATTGCGGGAGGTGGTATTGCTATGCAGCCCACATTTATTGCTGGCGAAGCACTGGCTCAAGGTAAAGTAGTGCGCATTTTAAATGACTACGAACCCGACCAAATGGGACTGTATATGGTATACGCTAACAGACAGTTTTTACCGAGTAAAGTACGTGCATTTGTTGATTTTACTAGTGGCTATTATGGCGATACACCTTACTGGGATTTAGCGTAATAAAAAGTAAACCGCTTAACAGGCATTATATAAAAGCTAAATTTTTAAAAAATTCCGTAGTAAATTTCTTAGTACTTTAAACACCTCTTGATTACTGTGTTGCTGATGCTGTAATACATCAACATTAGCCAACCAACCCATTTCTTCAAACTCAAGAGGAAGTTTAACCAGCTCACCACTTTGTACTGCATCTACAGCTACATGGTTTGGTAATAAGCACCACCCGTTACCTTGTATTGCTAGCTCGAGTAATACAAAGTAATTATCGGCATACCAAATCTCTGGGCTAATTTTTAGCTGAAAGCTACTTGTTTGCGTATTGCGAGAACGAAGAAGAAGTTGTCGATGTAGCCGAAGGCCATCCATATTTTCACATCTGATCCCCGCTAAAGGGTGCGATTTAGCAACATATAAATCAAATTTTACCGATCCAATACATTCATAGTCTAAGTAACTCGGTATATTTAATTCACTAAAAATAATACCCGTTATAGGCTTTTCGCTGTTTAGCATGTCAATTATGTCATGGCTGGATGCACTTAAAAACTCAAGCGATACGTAAGGATACTTACTTTGCAGCTTGCTAATAATACTTGCGATAGTTTTAAACGGGATCCCTTCGTCAAGTGCAATAGTGATTTCGGTTGGTGTTTTTTCGTTTAGTGCTAATGCAGAGCTTGTTAATCGCTGGTGTTGATTAAGCACAGCTTTAGCCTGAGGTAGTAACTGTTTACCGGCATCCGTTAATTGTGGATAACGCCCTGTACGCTCAAATAATGTTGCATTACAGTCTATTTCTAAATTAATAATATGCTGGCTTATTACCGACTGCGCTTTACTTAAACCGCGCGCGGCAGCTGAAAACGATCCAGCTTCAACGGTAGCCACAAATGCTTGAAGCTGTTCAATACTAAACATATCGCTTTTCCCGATACTAAGTAACTAACACATATCTTTATAATGAATGAAAATACAGCCATCGTCATTAACTTAAGAAGTTATTTATATATGAACACAGCAGAACGTATTTTTCAGGCACTAATATTTGAGATGATAGCATTATCTTTTGTTGTACCTGCATCATCTTATTTTGGTGGGTTTGCAACAGGAAAAATGGCAATAGTAGGTGTTGGTTTATCAGTCTTCGCCATGCTTTGGAATTACATTTACAACATAGTGTTTGATAAAATAGTTGGGCATAACCGAATCGAGCGAGGTTTAGTAACTCGCATTACGCATGCATGTGGCTTTGAGCTGGGTATGTTAGTAATAACGCTGCCAATACTTGCTTGGTATTTAAATATTACATGNTAGCCGCTACAGCATTAGAAGCTGGCTTTTTAGTTTTTATACTCATATACACGTATATTTTTAATGTGTTGTACGATAAGTACCAACCTTACAAAAGATGGGTTAATAAATCGCAATGTGCTTGATATTTTTAAGTTTATAAAAGCAACGTTGTGGAGTATTGAGATCGTTTTGGCAAAAGCGCAATGGCAATAAATAACGGTAAATGTGGCTTTTAATTAAACCAATTAGCACTGCTCAATTGACTAAGTAGTGCTAATTTACTATTTGTACTATTTACCGGCTAACTGTAATGGGGGTTTACAGTAACTTTTTGCTTTATATATTTAGCCCTTTCAATATGTTCCACACGCTCTCACCACTAGGATGAAGCGCAGCATGATACCGATACGCTTAATATGTAATAGGCACGTAATAATGCTTTTGACTACCTAATAACTAAGTTTAAAAACTTCGTTTTTAAACGCCAGCAAGCTGCGCTTATATAAATGCCCAACAAACAATATACTTACTACTAAGCGTTGCTTAAAAATCAACCACACTGACTATAACTAGGTGTGCCAAGCAAATGGCACACCTATTTTGTTATGCAGGTATGGGGGCGTTTTCTGCAATAAGCTGTTTAGATTTCAATTCACTCCAAAATTCGCTTGGTATGGTAACTTTCATTGAGGCTACATTAGCTTTAATTTGATCTGCCGTGCGTGCGCCAGGAATAATTGAGGATACCGTTGAAGGCGCCTCTGCGAATTGCAGTGCAGCTGTTTTAATATCAATCCCATGTTTAGATGCAATGTCGCTTATTGCATTAAACTTTTGCTGCATAGGCCCAGGAATTTTAGGTGAATAATTAAAGCGATTACGCCCGGCTAAAAAACCACCATTGAGCGGAGCACCAATGACTGCTGAAACACCTCGTTTATCAAGCATAGGAAAGGTTTTATCAAGTGCCTGCTTATGATCTAAAATTGAATATTGCAGCGCTAGTAAGCAAATATCAGGGTCTGACATATCAAGCGCTTTATAAATAGCATGAGGTGTATTTACTCCAAAACCCCAGCCTTTAATTATTCCTTCATCACGCATTTTAGTTAACTCAGGAATAGCCCCTTTTGCTGCCTGATCAAAATACTTAAGCCAATCATCTCCCATATCACTATTTTGCGGTGATAAATCGTGAATATAAACAATATCAAGCGAGGCGACACCAATACGATGCAACGTGTCTTCTATTGAACGGCGCGTGCCTGAGGCTGAATAATCATATTTATAATGAAAAGGTGAGTGATCAGCCCAATGCCAGCTATTTTCTAGAGGCTCTGCTGAAGGGGTAAGAAGGCGACCTACTTTTGAGGATAAAACATAATCTTCACGCTTTTTGTTTCGAAGTAAATCACCGAAGCGCCTTTCACTTAAGCTTAAGCCGTAAAAAGGTGACGTATCAAAATGACGAATACCAGAATCCCATGCTGCATTTAGCATTGTTAAAATTTCTGCATCGCTTGATATAGTATTAAAGCCATTCCCAGCGGCAAGACCGCCTAAGCCCATTCTTGATTCAGGCCGGTAATGCTTAGCGTTAGTAACATCGTTTGTGGGCAGAGCAGCGCTTTTATCTATTGATCCTTTAGTTTGCATAACACTGCCGTTAGACATTTTTACTTTTAATTGTTCAGCCAAAGCTGAAGCACTAAAAATAGAGCCTAAACTTAAAGCAGCGCCTGCTTTAATAAAATTTCTGCGAGATACCATGTAACTATTCTCCTTGAGTAAGGTTAAATATCTACGCTATAAACTAGTATAAATACCAACCAAACTCAAGCGGGAGAAAAACAATAAATATCAATAATTTCAATAAGATGGTTAAATTAACAAAAGCTGAACGCGCACTTTAATTAACATTTTAGAATGATTATTTTCTTTACTCGTACAGTACTTTAATATGCACAAAATAGTGCACTTTAATAGCTTGATAAAAAAGCAAACTTCCAAATTGGTGCACGCCTTAATACTCATTCACGCAACATAAAAATGGTTACATTTATTCAAGTGTAAAAATTAGTAAACAAAACCGAAATGTATAAAAAGAGTGAATACCAAAGCCTAGTTAATCTCTCTAGCAAAGCGATTGCGGTAACGCTTAATTAATTTAATCGAACGTAGCTGGTCGCTAATTAAAGTAAATATTGGTGAAGCGTTTGTTTTTACAGGTTTACCTTGGCCTAAACGGCGTATTTGCCTTTTTACCAGTGCCATAGTGGCAAGCCCTGCAAGGGTTTTATCTTGCCAAGTAACACTGGGTAATACGGCTAGTTGCAGTGGCTCATTTTGCCATTTGTTTGGTAAATTTGGTTGGTATGCAAGCGCAGTGGCAATACCCACGAGGGCCACTCCACTTTCAATCACGTTGTTGGCAATAGATAAGCGACTAACGCCGCCGGTGGTCATTATTGGGATTGATGAGCGGTGGCTAATCGCTTTTGCAAACTCTAAAAAGTATGCTTCGCGGGCAAGTGTGCGTTCGTCACCTGTTTTACCTTGCATGGCAGGGGCTTCGTAACTACCACCCGAAAGCTCTACAAAATCAACATTGAGTTCATTCAATAAATCCACTACAACTTGCGCGTCACTGGGTTCGAACCCACCACGTTGAAAATCTGCAGAGTTTAACTTTACCGAAACCGAAAGGGTGGGGGAGCAAGCTGCTTTAATACTGCGGGTTATTTCGAGAAGTAAACGGGCTCTATTTTGTAAACTTCCCCCCCATTTATCGTTGCGCTTATTGGTAAGTGGCGATAAAAACTGGGCAAGTAAATAGCCATGCGCTGCATGTATTTGTACGCCATTAAAACCGGCTTTTTCGGCTTGTAGTGCAGTTTGTGTAAAGCGGGTAATAACATCGTCAATGTCGGTTTGAGTCATTGCCTTTGGTACGCCAAATAAGTGCGAGTGCTTACCCATATTAAGTGCAACACTTGACGCTGATAGAGCCTTTCCACCCATTTTTTTAAATACTTGCCTACCAGGGTGATTAATTTGCATCACCACTTTGCAATTATTTTGCTTTGATAAACGAGCAAGCTCTGCAAAGGCAGTAATATCGGTACTTTGCTCAAGCACTAGGCCACCTGGGCCTGTCATCGCTAAATGATCAACCATTACATTGCCAGTAATAATTAGCCCTGTACCGCCTTTAGCCCATGCGCTATAAACATTTTTAAGTGCTTGGGAGGGCGTTTGGTCCTCTTGTGCTAGGTTTTCTTCCATAGCGGCTTTGGCAATACGATTTTTTAATACTAAACCACTTGGCAAGGTAAAGGAGGTAAACACAGGGTTGCGCATAATTATTGGCTAATTAAATTGACATTAAAACAACTATAACCTTAAAGTTAGCTTGAAGGTCAACCTACTAAGTTTATGTAAAGTGGAGTTATTATTAGTTATGAAAATAGGCGAACTTGCAAAACTTACCAACATACCTGCCAGCACTATTCGTTTTTACGAAAGCAAAGGGTTATTAGCACCAACCACTCGCAGTGCTAATGGTTATAGGCTTTACACCCAACAAAACTTAGAAAAACTGCAATTAATTAAATTTTCACAAAGCTTGGGGTTTTCACCCAACGAAATACCTTTATTACGTAACGAAAACGGCGAGCTAAACCACACAGTAATAATCGAACGTTTAGAAAAAAAACAAAAAGAAGCTGACATTTTGATTGAGCAAATGCAGAAAAAGTCACAGCGTATTGGCAGTTTAACTGCGTTACTAAACTCTTATTGGGATAAAGGCGAATGCCTACCAGAAAGTAAATTGAATGAATTACTAGAAGTAATTGATTACAAATAAACTAATACAGCTTATTCAGGGCCTGTTTATCTTTTGAGGTTAAATTTGCAGCAGTATGTTTGGTATTTAGGCAAGGCAGAGTCTATGTAGTGTGGTTATTCCCCATAAACAGACGATAACGTAGTATAAATGCCAAACATGCGCTGCCCTAAGGGTTCTGCCTAGGGGCAATTTACTCTTCGTTGCTCTGTTTTTACTTATTATTACATGGATGTAAGCCATTAGAATAACGCAGGAGCAGTTATCGAGCCCACTAAATTACAAACCTCGCGCCGCGATTAAATAGCCCCTAGATTGAACAAATTTTATCCTGAAAGGTCAACAAGCCCCAGTAAGCTGTATTTTATTTATGTTACTTAAGCTTTTTAATGCCAATTAACACACAGATGGCACCGCCAATAATACCCGCCCATGCTTCTATTGGTGTATCACCACTAAATGCACGGCTTAACTGCGAAGCCGCCGCATCATAAACGTCATATCCCCACATAATTAAAGCGATACCTATAACGATTAAAACAATACCTATAATCTTATTATTCATAAACACCTCTGGTTTCTAACGTACATTATTTAACATACTTAATTGAAAACACTTAATAAATCTAATCAAGCTCTAGCTGCGCACGTTCAACGCTCTCACTAGGTAACTCTTTTTGTACCGATACACCAAGCTCTTTAAACTCTGATGCTTGTTTAATTAAATTACCTTTACCGCGGTATAATTGCGAGAACGCTTTGTCGTAACTTTCTTTCGCTTTATCAAGCTGCTTACCTACGCCTTCCATACTTAATAAAAAACCATTGAGCTTGTTATAAAAACGCTCAGCCCGATTTGCCAGCTCTTTTGAGTATTTGGTTTGCTCTTCAAAACGCCAAAGCTGTTTAACAATATTTAAACTAGTAAGCAGGGTAGTAGGTGTAGCTACCAGTATATTTTTTTCGATTGCTTGTTGGTAAATATCACTTTGATATTTAAGTGCTTCTACAAAAGCTGATTCTATTGGTACAAACATAACCACAACTTCAGGCGAATTAAGCCCTGGTAAACGGTCGTACGATTTACTCGCAAGCTCATTAATACGTGCTGTAACGGCGTTTACATGCTCTTTAATTGCTTGATTAGCATCTAGCTCATTTTCAGCGTTCACATAGCGTGTATAAGCATTTAATGATGTTTTAGCATCAATGACTAAGTGGCGACCTTGTGGTAAGTAAACAACTACATCAGGGCGCAAGCGGCCATCTTCAGTGTTAAACGACACTTCGCGCTTATAATCAACGCCAGCACGTAAGCCAGCGCTATCTAAGACGTTTTCGAGCATGAGTTCGCCCCAATTACCTTGGGTTTTCTTTTGCCCTTGTAGCGCGTTGCTGAGCTTGTCGGCTTGATCTGTTATAGCTTGGCTTTTAGCTTGCAAATGCAGTAGCTCGGTTTTAAGCGCGGTTCGTTGTTTTATGTCTTCAACATGTATTGATTCCATTTTTTCTCTAAAGCCTTTTAGCTCGCCTTGAACCGGTTTTAATAATTGTTCAATGCTTTCTTGATTTAAGGTTTTAAAGCTTTGTGATTTTTCTTCTAGAATCTTATTGGCTAGGTTTTCAAATTCTTTTTTGAGCATATTTTTACTTTGCTCAATTTGCGCGAGTTGCTCGGTAAAGCTTTGTTGTTTTTGCTCGAGGGTGGTGCGCATATTATTATATTCAACATCGCGTTGATTATATTGCTCACGAAGCGCTGCAAGCTCGCCTTCGGCTTTACGCCAAAAGTGATTGTATTGAATGCTTTGTTTTTCTTGTTCGCTAAAACGCGTTTTAAAATGCTGGGCTTCATCGCGCTGTTCTTGGTGAGTATGTTCTAGCAGTTCGTGATCTTCTTGCAAGGCGCTATATTGCAGCTCTTTATTATCAAATTGATTTTGTAATAGGGAAAGCTGTTGTTGCTGTTCGCTTATTTGTAGATGTAGCTTTTTGCGAAGCTGTGTTGATACAACGCCGTAAAATACAAAGCCTAACGCAACACCAGCACCGGCGCTTAGCCAATCAATATTAGTGAGTACTTGAGTGAGCATAAAATAAACTTATAAAATTTAGAGACATGCCATCATAACCAATAACAAGCAATAGAAGTAGGGGAGCAAAGAAATTACAGACATAAAAAAACCAGCTCAAAATAAGCTGGTCAAATATTACTAAATTAAGTAATCAAAGGGAAAATCAACATGTGCCCGAGTAAGCTGCAACTTAAATACATAATCACCAAAATAACTAATATTACTGGGTGAGGCTATATAACAACAGGCATTAGAGTAGACCGGAAAACAAAATAATTAATTCAAATTAATTTACGAAAAATCATTTATTTTTATTCGGGTTGATTTAAACAAATCAAATTATGGGCATAAAAAAAGCCAGTTCAAAATGAACTGGCTTAATCATTACTAAAATTAGTAATCAAATAGGGGGAAATCAACATAAAACCTGTATTAACTGCAATTAATCAACAAGCATAATAGTAGACGCCGCTCTTTGAATTAAGTTCATAAAAAGATCAAAACTTTTAAAATAAAAATTGAATGCTAAATTTAGGCATAAAAAAAGCCAACTCAAAATGGGCTGGCTCAATCATTACTAAAATTAGTAACTAAATGGGGGGAATCAACATGAAAACTTGTATTAACTGCAATTAATCAACAAGCATAATAATAGACGCCACTTTTTGAATTAAGTTCATAAAAAAATAAAAACTTTTAAAATAAGTGCTGCACGCTAAATTTTGGGCATAAAAAAAGCCAACTCAAAATGGGCTGGCTCAATCATTACTAAAATTAGTAACTAAATGGGGGAATCAACATGAAAACTTGTATCAACTGCAATTAATCAACAAGCATAATAGTAGACGCCATTTTTTAAATTAAGTTCATAAAAAAGTAAAAACTTTTAAAATAAGTGCCGAACGCTAAATTTTAGGCATAAAAAAAGCCAACTCAAAATGGGCTGGCTTAATCATTACTAAAATTAGTAACTAAATGGGGAATCAACATGATGCTTGTGCTAACTGCAATTAACCAACAAGCATAATAGTAGACGTCCGCTTTTTAATTAAGTTCATAAAAAGATCAAAACTTTTTAAATCAATTTAGTTTTTAATTAGCGATAACATTTGTTGTTCATCAAATTTTGTAAAGCTCATTGATTTATCGGTAAATAACGCATCTACAAGGGCTTGTTTATCTTGTTGCATTTTAAATACTTTTTGCTCTATTGAATTATTCATTATGAGCTTATACACAAATACAGGGTTAGTTTGGCCAATACGGTAAGCTCTATCAGTCGCTTGTTTTTCTACAGCAGGGTTCCACCATGGATCAAAGTGAATAACTGTATCGGCTTGTGTAAGGTTAAGGCCTGTACCGCCGGCTTTTAAGCTAATTAAAAACACAGATGTTTTACCACTGGTAAACTCGTCGATTACTTTATCTCGGTGGCGCGTTTGCCCCGTAAGCATACTAAAGTTAATGTTTATTTCTTCAAGGCGTTGGGCTATTAAATCGAGCGCCGATGTGAACTGACTAAATATAATAATTTTACGACCGAGACTTAACATAAGCGGTAAGTGTGTTGTTAACCATTCAAGCTTAGCGGAGCCTGCTTGAGTGTCTGGATCTATTAATTTAGGGTGGCAACAAATTTGCCTTAACTTTAAAAGTGCCTCTAAAAATGCAAGTTTACTTTTTTGTGCGCCTTGTTCGGCAAATAAGTCTATTAGCTTCTCTTCTAATGAACGTGTAATACCTTGATACATTTCTTTTTGCTTAGGCTCAAACTCAAACTCTTTAGTTAGCTCTGTTTTTTCAGGCAGCTCTTGCGCTACTTGTGCTTTAGTGCGGCGCATTATAAAGGGCATAATTAACGCTTTTAACTGCTCAGCTCTCTCCATATCAGCTTCACGCTCAATAGGCGTTTGAAAGTGCTGCTTAAAGTGGGCTTGAGACCCAAGTAACGATGGCATAGCAAAATCGAGTAACGATTTAAGCTCAAGTAAATTATTCTCGATTGGAGTACCACTTAAACAAAGTTTAAAGTCGGCATTTAAGCGTTTAACTAATCGCGAAACCTGTGCGGTATCGTTTTTAATGTATTGTGCTTCGTCGAGGATTATATTTTCAAAATATAATGGCGAATAATATGCAATATCACGCTTTAAAAGTGGATATGTAGTAAGTATACACTGCGCTTGCGCTAAGTGCTGTAAAGGATCGTTACGGTTTGAACCAAAAATAGTGGTGACTTTTAAGCTTTTAGCAAACTTAATAATTTCGTTTTTCCAGTTACTCACCAAACTAGTTGGACACACTATTAGTGTAGGGCCTGCCTGCGGGCGGTTAAACGTACTAGCTAAAAATGCAATAACTTGCAAGGTTTTACCCAGGCCCATGTCATCAGCTAAAATACCACCTAATTGGTGACGTTTTAAAAAGCTAAGCCAGTCAACACCTTGCTGTTGGTACTCACGAAGTGTTACTGAGTCATTTAAGCCATGTAATGAAACCTTAGTAATTGCTTTATCGGGACTATTTAGCTCTTGTAAGTATAGCTCTAATGAGTCGTCGTGAAGCTCTACGTTTATAGCAGTGTGCTTTACTAATTCAGGCAAATACGAAAGCGGAATATTAAATTCGTCTCGTGTTTTTACAAATTCAAAACGCTCTTTAAATTCATTTAATAAGTTAATTGCTGACTTATTAATAACCCCAAACTCACGACCAAGCGGATAGTAGTAAAATAGTTCACTTTGGCGATTTAATGACTGATATAGCGGGTCAGTATTAGTAAACAACAGCGATGCCTTAGCATCACATAGCAATACTTTGCAGTGCATTTGATGCCCTGCTGCGCGGTGTACATGTAAACTAACTTCACACTGCGGATTAGGACTCGTTACTTTACTTACACTTACTTGCCAACCACGTTGCTTAAAGCCAGGGAATACTTCGTATATTAGCCAATGCAAATGGATTAAAGACTGCTTTGTAAATACCAGTTCACTTTGTAAACCCCCTTTACAAAATTCAAATCCTAAGTTAATTAGTTCGTTAGTTACAGTATTTTCAAATGCACTATTAATCGTACTTGCAGGTGCTGCACCTGCTAAATAGTTTTTATTTTTATACTTAAATAACAACGAAAGAGATAAACCTTGATCGCCCATAGTTACTTTTAAAACAGCATTACTAGAGATTTTAGGCAATGTTGGCTGTAAATTAGTAGGGTGGGGTATTACACCTGCACCAAAGTTATCGGCAAGCTGCTTATATATTCTATCAAAGTTAGCGTCATGCAAAGCAGGCATAGTTTGTAAATGTGCTATTTCGTCTGCACTCAATGGGGTGCGAAGACGGCCCGCTTTTAAATGATCTAAATCGAGGTAAGTAGGTGGTGTTGTTTTTAATAAGGCCCAGTTTTGTGTTTGCTCAAGCTTAATAACTAATTGTGAGAGATCTTTATCTTGCTCCCAACTAAAACTTAATGCTTGGCCAGATTGCGCTTTAATTGGTACTCGAGAACGCTGGAAAAACAGGCGTTCTGTAGCTATCAACTGTTGTAAGGCACTAAAACCCCACTGGCCTTTTAGCTCAATACTTCCCACTGCATTTTGTGAGCGTATCCAACTAAATAATCTAAAATCACTTTCGAGTAAGTCACTCGGCGTTACAAAACTATTTAACTGCTGCTCGGTCAGGTTTCGACCTAACGTGTAATTCTTTTTAGTCTCAACATTCGCTATTTTAGGTGTTAAGAATACTTTGTTATTTTCAATATCTAATACAAATAATAATACTTGCGATGGCGTGTTTTGATCACCACTTTTAAGTGCACTTAATTCGCTAAACCAGTCATTAATAAAGTAATCTTCGCCATATTCACCAGAGTGCTCTATTTTGAGCTTAAATAAAATAGCAGCTAAGTGTCGGCATTTAGTTTTTGCATTACACGTACAATGCGTATCAACAGAATAACCAGTTGGTACTTTACTGATCTCAATACGTTGGTTAAACGATGATCCATTATCCACTTGTACAGTAGAGTCGACTACAGAAAAATTAGGGGTGTGTTCTAGCCAAGTGATTTGACCTTTCTTGTAATATTCTTTTCCTTTATCTAAAACATTTTCACGGAAAAGTTTTTTAATAAAGCGTTCAGACAGAGGAAACTGGGTAGCCTGCTCATTTTTAATTTCTTCAAAAATAGCCATTAAATCATTTTTTGATAAGTTAGCAGACATGTCACTCTAAGCATTAAATTTTAAAAATAATTCTGCCAGTATATGCCTTATGTGCTCTGAGCTAAAGCACTATTAACAAGATATAAACTGGTTGGAGCTGATAACTTAGTAAAAAATCGGTTTGTAAGCAAAAATAAGCATCCAATTTTACAAAATAATATTTAAAACAACTGCAATGGTAGAAGTTACATATAGTTAGAAACATAAAAGTAGGCATTACAGATCACGATTTTACTAACAATAATAATAAATGGAGGAATGTAGCTAAAAAGAGGAGATTAGTTAGTAAAAAAGTGATCTTGAAGAAGGAATATGATTATTTAAAGAGGAAATAGGCTAGTAAAGATCAGATTTTTACTAACAAAACAATCTGCCAGATCACTATTTAACTAAGTAAATATGCCTGACAGATCATTATTTAACTAACTAATTAAAGGCACTTAATAATTTAATTAATTGCTCTAAGCGCTTGTCTGTCATCACTTTATTATCAATTTTGATAGAGACATCACCGCTTTTTAAATTGCGTTGTACCGATATAAAGTTATTTTCTAGTACAGCTTCACGCTTAACAGCTATTTGTGGCTCAGCAGTTAAGCATTTAGTGATCGCCATTGCACGCTTGTCATCGCTTGTAATCGCATTTAACTCTTCATCACTAGCAAGGGCACTAACAAGTTGATTAAACGCCTCTTCGTCTCGCTCCTTTGCGCTAACAAGCTTTTTAGCGACTTCGCGACCTACGTGATTAGCAGTAGGGTAAAGCGCAATAACATCAGCAGGAATTTGCTCATAAGCTTTAATTGCATCTGCAATTGCAGTATGCGATACACCTTCTATCGCGGCAATCTCTCTGTAAGATCCTTTTTTACCTTGCTCAATAAGCTCATTTTTAGTTTGTTGGTAAGCTTGGCCAAGCTCCCATAAACTAGGAGCAATGTATTGATCTGAAGATACCGCTAAAATTTTTGCATCTTGATCAGTAAAATCGCTTGAACTAAGTACTAAATAATCTGCGTTACCTAAAATACAGGCCATACGACGACGTGAACCTGCCAGAACTAAACTTTTGTCACCTTGATCCCAAAGTAGGGCAGGATGTTGATTTCGGCCATCCTCACGAATTGCAGGAAGAATGTCTGATACTGACTTTTCGTTTAGAAGTGCCTGTACACGACGATTTTTGCCATATACACCAGTGGTAGATTCAATATCAGGATGTGCGATCACTTTACAAACAAGCGTAATTTGACGAGCAGGGTCGCTCGGTGCAGGCATTCTAATTACATCGCCAGCATTCGCTTGTTCTAGTAATGCATCAAGACTACTGCTGCCTACGGCAGTTGCAAATGGATCTAAGCGGGTGTCATTTTTACGTTTTTTAGCCATTTTTATTTAACATCCTTACTTAGGGGTATTGAGTGTTGATTGAGTTGACTGCCAATTTGAACGAATAAGCATTTCTAGCTCATCAACCACATCTTTAATATTTTCTTGAGCGCGCATTAATGACTCACGACTTGCTAAGCTGTCTGATGCTTTTTGATCAAAAATAGTGTTAAAAGAAGATGAACTAGCGGTAATCGCGGAGCTGTGATTGATTGGGTAGCTCATTACTTGGCGACCAAATGCACTACGAACATCTTTAACGATATCGCGCTGTGAGTGATTACCTTTCACATAGTTGGTCACTAAAAATTGCATAAAATCCCAGCCCTCATGGCCAAGTGCTGCAACTGTATGGTAAATCTCACCTAGTCGTTTTAAATATTTGTTATTAGCATCAAAATCTACAGCTTCCGGATGAACAGGAATAAGCATCGCAGTAGATGCCATTAATGCATTATAAAACATAAAGTTAAGGGTAGGTGCTGTGTCAATTAAGATAATATCAAACTCGTCTTTAACGGGATCAATTACTTTCTCAAGTAACTTGTGGTAATGGCGAGTTTGCTCATAATTTGAGGTATCTTTGAGTAAGGTTGCCGTTTCGTGCTCAAAGTAAAAGTCATCCATACCCGATGGTAATACACGAATATTTGGGATATGCGTTGGTAAAAATGAGTTAGACACAAATTCAGGCCATGTTTCACCCTCGTCTAAATCTATGCAATCACGCATTAAATCACCAACAGTAATCGGGTCGTGCTCACTTGAAGGAAAAAAGCTTGAAGAAGAGCCTTGTGGGTCTAAATCTATAATACCAATGCGATAACGTTTAATATTTGTAGTTGCAAGCGCTGCTGCTATATTAACCATACTGGTAGTTTTACCGCAGCCGCCTTTGAGAGAATTAATTACAATAACTTGCAGTTTGTCATCACCAGTACGATGATCTGGTTTAATGTCCATAATATCGGCCATAGCAAAAATATTTACTAATGTGTAAGCATAGTGACCGTTAGCACCGCGTTTTATGTTTAAATCATCGAAGTCGCCATTATCATGACGTCTTTTTAAAGTACGATTATTACAACCTAATAAATCAGCAGCTGCTTTTTGTGTATACGTTCTTAATTCTTTTTCTTCTGATTTAAGATGAGCACGGTAGTGCTGAATACGTCCTTCTAATGATTTTTCAGCAACTTCAGCTGTGGCTTTCAAAAGCCGATAGGTACTTAATGCGTTATTGTTGATAGACATACTTTCTTCCTCAAAGTTAGGCAGTTAGTATAATGTCCATTCAAATAGCTGTAAACAACTATTTAAGACGACATGCATTTTAAAAACAAGACATCTAAAAATATTTTTACACCTTTAATATTGCTTAGTATAAATAAAGAAGTTTAAAGGTGGTTAAATATATAAGGTAATAAAGGTTAAGGGTGTAAAATCAGCACATAACATTATGATTTATGTGAATAATGTTCAAAAAAGCAGATCAGGTTTATACTTGGTTAAGATCAGATCTTTATCTACCTGCGGATCAGCTTTTTACTAAGGTCTATTTTAAATATAGAGTTATGCACAGGTTACGCATGAAGTTATGAACAAAAAGAGCCCTGCGGATCAGTTTTTTACTAAGTAAATTATAAAGTTATGCACTAGTCGCAACATAAAAATACGCTTTTAATTAGTATAGATCTGATCTGTACTTGGTACAGATCAGATCTATTCTAACTCGGTAAGGCTTTATCCACAGGGGAATATATTTTTTGGTGTATTTGTCGTGCTTAATTTTAAAATTAAGCCATTGTAATGGACAAAATAACAGCTGAGTTAGTAAAAATTAGATTTGTGATAGTCCAGTTAGTATAAATATGATCTGAAATCGTAAGTAATGTACATCACTTAGTATAATAGTGATCCAAACGTTTTATTTAAAGTCAGATCACTTTTATACTAACTTAAACATTTAACTTTTGTTGCTTAATGTGTTGTTATTAGCTGTCGCAATAAAAATGGAAATAAGAACAATGAGCCGAAAGGTCAACATCTCGGTAGATAACTTGCCCGATACACTTAGGGGCCAAATCCACGGGGTGGAAAGTGCAATAGATAACGAAAGTTTAGCACTATTTACAGACAACAAAGACGTGCGAATTTCTATTGAAAACGCAGCACATGGATTACGTGCATATTCAAACACGTTTAATCACTATGATTTGTGGGGACGCTTTGTTCGCTCGGGCTATAAAAAATTGCCACTTGAAGAAGCGCCTAAAAAAACAATTATTACGCGTAAAATATCTGAAAAAGTAGATGGTATTTTGTACGATGGCGAAATAAAAATAACGCCAGCTGTTGTAAGTACACGCAAAGATGGCGAAGATGTTGAATACCTTGTTTGGCCATCAGATAGAGAAGAAAAAGTAGAGCGAGCACTTATTCGTTTAGCTTCTAAAGGCAAAATAGTTAAAATTAATTTTAAATCCGGTATTCAATACGCGGTTGTTTTTTCTATGAACGAATTAGCACAAGAACTCAAAGCGGTAGGGCAGTCAATGCCATATCCTGCAATAAAAGAGTCACTTGAAGCATTGCAAGGTTCTAAACTTTCATTTAAATATTCGGCAACAGATACTAAAAATTCTGATATAGATGATTCGTTTTACGAGTCAAACATGAACTTTTTATCGTCACTGCATTTTAGTGGCAAAAAAGGTCAGGGTGGCAATGTAAAATGTGTTGCCTGTTTAAATGCATTTGTTCATAACATGATTGATAACCTTGAATACAAAGGGTATTACTTTAATAGCGCTCAAGAATTAAAACGTGGATTATCGCGTTGGATGATGCTTCGTTTGTATCACCTTTGGCGTTATGCAGCACCAGGTAAAACGTACCATTTTAGATTACTTTCAATTATGGAAAAATACGGATCTATTTATTCAACTGATGATATTACCGAAAATAAATTAAAAGCACTTCGTCGTGATATGACCACCACAATGAAAGATTTGATTGAAAAAGGTGCAATATCAGAATACAGCATTACAAATGTTAAAGATGACAAAACCGGTAACATTATCGATTACACATACGAAATGCACCCGTCTGATCAGTTTTGCGATGAAATACTTACATTGAACAAACACAATAAACGCATTGAAATCCAAGGCGGTAAACGCATTGTTGAAAATGCCGTACTGATTGATGAAGATAAAATTGAAGAAATAGTAGAAAAATAATAACCGTTATTTTAAATACTGTACGGATAACTAAAAAGGCCACACTATGTGGCCTTTTTAACATAATGACTACCGCTCAACCTGTTCTAAATATAACCTATCAACCAAAAAATCATACTCGCGCTTACGAGGGTGAGTTTCGGGTTTTTGATAATCAGGTAATATACCTAATTTTACGTCTGGTTCTGGATTAATCAGAATAAAGGGTAATGCAGCACTCACATGATAGCGATTTTGCGCCGTATATCTCACATTTACCTGTGGACTCACTCGAGTAGGGCGGCGAATTCTAAGTTTTTCCTTTTCGCCTAAACTAGCAACCCGTAATTGCTCTTGAGCTACAAGTGATTGCCATTTTTGTTGATCTATCATTCTTGGATTTCGATAACTGGCCGATTTGTCGAGCATTTCGAGAGCCATTTTTTTAGTCAGCGTTTTAGTTGCGTGTTTGTGCATCCAAGTAAACCTAACCGAAAATGGCGATTCGCTTTCACTATGAATTTTACGATATGCAGCAAGCGTTATTAAATTTGGTATAGCATTGTGAACTGCCTCAAATCGAGCATCGTTGCTATCAATAGCTAAAATACATTCTTTAAACGTAGCTTTAGCTTTATTTACTTGAGCTATACGATTATTTAAAGCGTGTTTATCTGCATTTTTAATAACGAGCAAACCAGGGTGCCTTTTTAAAACACGACTGCTTAATCCTGATTTTTTATACATGTCTGAAAAAGAGTTTAGGATTGCTTTTTGAGCCGGTACTCCAGTGATTTTAGAAACAAGTATAGATTCTGGAACTTTACTCTCATCGAGACTACTTACATCTGGTAATTGATAATATTCCGCTTTGGAGAATTCACACTCTTTTAGTTCTTCAATCAAACTTAAAGTTAATTCGTTCATTAAATCAAACTGACTTCTAATTTGTACCTTAGTTACCATTACACACCTCAAAGAACACATCTTACTAGTCTTATATTATTACATGCACTTTGCTTTGTCTAAATAAATAACAAATAGTACTCGGGGCTTATAGTAATATTATATTTGAATTAAGTATGATGTGTTCTTTGTAGTGGGGGTATATAAATGAAGAAAGATTGAAACTCCTTACTAATTCATATGAGATTGGAGTATTTACTTTGTCGTATATAAAAAGGCTAATACGCCAAGTACTAGATTATCTACGTAGTAGGTGATAAAACTAAGTTTAGAAAAATGAGTTAAGCGGAGTTATATAATTTTCATATATTTATCTAACAGTCCTAGTATTTATAATTACTGACTCATATTACACCGTGTTGGCAGTACGGTGATCAGGCTAAAGGTTACAATGACTACAAATGCTTTTTGATATCAGTTCCTCTTTAAGGATACTTCAAGCAGTAGCGGCTTTAATCATGATGAATTGTAAATTAGCACTATCACTTTGAAGAGAAAACTTAATGGCCTACCACACCTTTAAGTTGTGGCACTTGTGAATATAGTCCTGCATACGAGTGCTATACAAGACTATGCGTCTAGGATTTAAAGCGCAGATAAATGATTACCACAAACGCTCATATCATACATTAAGGTCTGCACATAGCACTTGATAGCTATTAATTAATTATCCGCGTAAAGTTAAGATTACAGAAGCAGCTATTTAAGTATGATGTGTTCCTATCTAAATTACGTATAATATACCCTTATGTACTATTTATTCTCAATGCGTTAAAATTGTAAATAGTTAGCTCTAAACTCATGTATTTAAACACTTTAGTTTCTTCGAAATAAAACTAAAGTGTATGTTATATAACCACCTAGGTTAAGTAAGATTACTATTATACTTAACTCATAACTAAATAATTGGAAAATAGTGAATTTAGTCCTTGAACATAGGGGCCTGCATACGTTAATTTCTTCTTATCAGGTAATGTAGGAATGAGGAAAAATTATGCAATCGTGGAACCCAAATAGCTGGAGAGAGCTGCCAATACTGCAGCAGCCACAGTACCCGGATCAAGAAATACTTAAATCAGTAGAAAGTCAATTAAAAACGGCACCACCTTTAGTTTTTGCTGAAGAAACAAGAAGCCTATTCAAACAACTTGAAGATGTGTGCGAAGGGCGTGCTTTTTTACTTCAAGGTGGTGACTGTGCAGAATCATTTAGCGATTTTAATGCCGCTAACATTCGCGATACATTCAAAACAATCTTACAGATGGCTGTTGTATTAACTTACGGCGGTAAATGCCCTGTAGTTAAAATAGCGCGCATGGCTGGTCAATACGCTAAACCTCGTTCAGCAGACTTAGAAACAATTAATGGCGTGTCTTTACCATCTTACCGTGGCGACATTATTAATAATATCGAGTTTACAGAAGAAGCACGTATACCCGATCCACAACGCTTAATGACTGCATACCATCATAGTGCCGCTACGTTAAACTTATTACGTGCTTTTGCACAAGGTGGCCTTGCCGATCTTCACCAGGTAAACCGTTGGAACATGGGCTTTGTTGCTGCAAATCCACTTAAAGAAAAATACCAACAACTTGCTGATAAAATTCAAGACGCACTAGAGTTTATGGAAGTGTGCGGAATTAACTCTACAATTGCGCCAAGCTTAAAAGAAACCGATTTATACACTTCTCACGAAGCGTTACTACTTGGTTACGAAGAGGCGCTTACTCGTCGCGACCACTTATCTGGTGATTGGTACGATTGTTCTGCTCACTTTGTTTGGATTGGTGAACGTACTCGTCAACTAGACCATGCACATATTGAGTTTTTCAAAGGCATTAAAAACCCAATTGGTGTTAAAGTTGGCCCAGGTATGGACCCAGATGACCTAATTCGTTTAATTGATGCATTAAACCCAGATAACATTCCTGGTCGTTTAACGCTAATTACGCGTATGGGTGCAGATATACTTCCTGAAAAACTTCCAGCACTAGTAAGAAGAGTTCAACAAGAAGGCCGTAAAGTAATTTGGAGCTCAGATCCAATGCACGGTAACACTGAAAAAGCGACATCAGGTTACAAAACACGTAACTTCGACAATATTATGCGCGAGATCAGTCAGTTCTTCGCTGTACACAAAGCTGAAGGTTCATACGCAGGTGGTGTTCACCTAGAAATGACAGGCCAGCACGTTACAGAGTGTACTGGCGGTGCTTACGGTTTATCTGACGATGACCTAGCACAGCGTTACAAAACGCAGTGTGATCCACGCCTTAATGCCGACCAAGTATTAGAGTTAGGCTTTTTAGTAGCTGATTTACTAAAAGACGCACGTAAATAATATTTATTGATACTAAAAAAACCGCTTAGTTGCGGTTTTTTTGTTTTTAATTTTATTAGTAAGTTAGTACTTACGTCGCTCCAAGTCTGTTTCTATCAATATTTTTGCAGATATTTCTTCAACAGAATGATGCGTAGAATTAAAGTAAGCAATTTTATGACGCTTATACAACATTTCCACTTCGCGAACCTCAATACGACACTGTTTAATTGAAGCATACTTAGAGTTCGCCATACGTCGATGCCTAATAGCCGCAAGTCTCTCGGGGTCAATCGTAAGTCCAAATAGCTTATGTTTATAAGGGACTAAACACTTAGGCAAACCTTCATTGTCTAAATCTTCTTCTGTAATAGGGTAGTTAGCCGCTTTAATGCCGTACTGCAGTGCTAAGTATAAGCTTGTGGGTGTTTTACCACTTCTACTAACGCCAATTAAAATGATGTCTGCTTCAGAAAAGTTTTTAATATTTCCGCCATCATCATTCATAAGAGCATAATTAACGGCATCAATTCTAAAGTCATAACTTTTTTCGTGGATAGAATGCGTACGATGGATTTTAGGAACTGGGGCTACATTGAGTTCTTTTTCAATTTTTTCGCTATATGTAGTTAAAAAGTCATACGTGACTGCATCAGCCGATTTTATAATTTCACTTAAATTGTGATTAACAAAAGTAAAAAAAACAAATGGCTTTTCGCCTGTTTTTGCAGCGGTTGCATTAATTAATGCTTTAATTTCGTGCGCTTTTTCTTCAGTTTCTACAAATGGAATTGTTTTATGATTAAAATCGATAGGAAACAACGACAAAGTCGCATGCCCAAACACCTCTGAAGTAATAGCGGTTCCATCTGATATATAAAAAGCAGTTCTCATAATTAACCTTTTTATTGCGTTTAAATCCCTAAAATGGGTTTCTCACGGTTTACGTGAGGACTATTGCCAGTGTAGAATGATGATGACCTTTATAAAAGGTTTTCTTTCTTAACTCTCACAGTTAGACCTACAATTTGTTTTTTTTGGAGAAAGATCCGTGCAAGAATACGTTCTCTGGTATCAAGAGCTTGGTATGCAAGATGTTCCTCGAGTTGGCGGTAAAAACGCTTCACTTGGCGAAATGATTTCAAACCTAGCAAACGCTGGTGTACAAGTACCGGGTGGTTTCGCAACTACCGCAGATGCTTTTAATGAGTTTTTAGATCAATCAGGACTCACAGCAAAAATTCACAACATTCTAGATACACTCGATGTTGATGATGTAAATACACTCGCTAAAGTCGGTGCCGATATCCGCCAATGGATAAT
>NZ_AUTP01000356.1:0-40512 GCF_000498075.1 Pseudoalteromonas sp. TAB23 | reverse complement strand
CAAGCGGCTTCTCGCCCTTGGGATAAAGACCGCGATGGCTTTGTGCTTTCTGACGGTGCAGGTGTTGTTGTAGTTGAAGAGTACGAACATGCTAAAGCTCGTGGCGCTAAAATTTATGCTGAGCTAGTAGGCTTTGGTATGAGCGGCGACGCGTATCACATGACGTCACCACCAGAAGATGGGGCGGGTGCTGCACTTGCAATGCAAAACGCACTAAACGATGCGCAAGTAAACGCTGAGCAAATTGGTTACATTAACGCACACGGTACATCTACAAATGCAGGCGATAAAGCAGAAACTGCCGCTGTTAAGTCTATTTTTGGTAATGCAGCTAAAGATGTAATGGTAGGCTCGTCTAAATCGATGATGGGTCACTTGTTAGGTGCTGCAGGTTCAGTTGAATCGATTATTTCGATTTTATCGCTGACAGATCAAAAAGTGTCGCCAACTATCAACCTTGATAACCCAGACGAAGGGTGTGACTTAGATTATATTGCTCACACTGCACGTGATGCAAAGTTAGACTTTGCACTGTGTAACTCGTTCGGTTTTGGTGGTACTAATGGCTCGTTGCTATTTAAAAAGGTATAATCTTTTTTAACAACGAATCAAATTATAAGAGCTCAGTTGTTTAACTGGGCTTTTTTTATATGCCAAACAAAATGCAAACAATAATAGCAGTAGATCAAAACAGCACTTTAAGCACGCGTGACAGGGGCTTAAATTACGGTGATGGCTTTTTTACAACCGCTAAGGTTGTTGATGGGCAAGTACAGTATTGGGCTCATCATAAAGCGCGTTTGATTGAATGCGCACAGCGTTTGGGTTTTCCTGAGTTAGACTTTAATAGCCTTGAAAATCAAATTGCTTTGCATATAAACGCTGCACCACTAAACGTGCTTAAAATACTTGTAACGCGAGGCGAAGGCGGACGTGGTTATGGGCTGCCAAGTGAGTGTAATATTACTATTTTATTGAGCATATTAGATTACCCTAGTAATTACGAAGCGCTTACTAAAAAGGGTGTTAATCTCGAAATAAGCCCGATTAAATTAGCGGCACAGCCATATTTAGCGGGCCTTAAAACATTAAACCGGCTTGAACAAGTGCTAGTTAAAAAAGCGATGCAAACGCAAAACTGCGATGATGTTTTAGTGCTTGATTACAATAACAATGTAATTGAAGCTTCAGCTGCTAATATTTTTGCGATTAAAAATAAGTGTGTGTTTACGCCATTGCTTGATGAGTGCGGAATAAAGGGCGTTTATCTACAATCGTTATGTGATAAATTGCCTGTTGAATTTAAACGCGTGAAAGTAGAAAATTTAACCCAAGCAGACGCCGTATTTGTGTGTAATAGCTTAATGGGAGCAGTACCTGTTAAACGTATTGAGCAACAGGTATTTAATACAGACGACAGCCACGCATTACTAACTAGATTATTAGCCAAGGAGGCTGAGTGTTAAAAGTTATTTTATCGGTACTTTTTTTAGCTGTTATAACCACTGCTATTGGTTACCAGCAATTACAAGCAACAATAAATAGCCCGCTAAAAGTAGCGCAAAACACACAATTTGAAGTTAAGCATGGCACTGGCTTTAATAAGTTATGTCAGCAGTGGCAAGCTAACAACTGGGTAGAAGGCTGCTGGCGTTATCAAGTAATTGCCAAATTAGATCCCACACTCACCGACTTAAAAGCGGGCCTTTACGAGCTAACAGCCGATAGCGTTATCAACAACGTAAAAAAAATTAATCAAGGCCAGCAAATCAACTTTAGTTTTACCATAATTGAAGGGCAAAACTTACGTGAAGTACTTAGTGCTATTAAAAAAGCCGATAATTTACAAAACGATTTAAAAAGTGATGAGCTAAGTACACAAATACTGGGCAAGAATACACACGTAGAGGGCTGGTTATTCCCCGACACTTACCATTATCATAATAACGATACTGCAAGCAGTGTATTAAAACGTGCAGCACAAAAAATGCAGCAAACGTTAGACGGTGCTTGGCAGCAGCGGGCAGCTGAGCTCCCTTACAAAACAGCATATGAAGCACTTATAATGGCTTCAATTATTGAAAAAGAAACAGGCCTTGCCAGCGAGCGTCCGTTAATTGCATCAGCGTTTGTTAATCGATTAAACACTAATATGCGCCTACAGACCGATCCAACCGTAATATACGGACTAGGCTCCGATTTTGATGGCGATATTAAATACAAAGATTTACGCGATTATACGCCTTACAATACGTATCGTATTAATGGCTTACCGCCAACACCGATTGCTATGCCATCTAAAGCCGCTATTTTAGCTGCAGTTAATCCGCCTCAAAGTGAATATGTTTACTTTGTATCAAAAGGCGATGGCAGCCACCAATTTTCAACCACGTTAAAGCAGCACAACGCGGCAGTTAAAACGTATATATTAAATAAAAAGAATTAATATTTTATGAAATCAAAATTTATAGTAATAGAAGGGCTAGAAGGGGCCGGTAAATCAACCGCAATTTCATTATGCCAAGACTTTTTAAACAAACAAAAAATAGACTTCATTAACGTCCGCGAACCTGGCGGCACACCGCTTGCTGAATCGCTTCGTACGCTTGTAAAAGCAGAGCACGAAGAAGAAATTGCCTTTGAAACCGAGTTGCTTATTATGTACGCAGCACGTTCGCAATTAATGCACAATGTTATTACCCCAGCGCTTGATAAAGGCCAATGGGTACTTGCCGATCGTCATGATTTATCGTCTCAGGCGTATCAAGGTGGTGGGCGTGGTATTAGCTCAAATACATTAGCTTCACTTTCGTCAATGGTATTAAAGGGCTTAAAGCCTGATTTAACTATTTACCTTGATATTGACCCGGTGATAGGCCTTGAACGTGCAAAAGGACGTGGTGAGCTTGACCGTATTGAACAAGAAGCCATTGAGTTTTTTCAGCGTACACGTATGCGTTATGTTGAACTTGCTAATGACGACAACACAATTAAAACGGTTGATGCAAACCAAAGTATTGATAAAGTACATCGCGATATAACCAATGTACTGCATTCATTTTTTGAAGGCCTAAAATAATATGCCATTGCCGTGGCTACATGATACCCAAGCACGTTTAGCGCAAAGTTATCGTGCAGAGCGTTTTCATCATGCGCAATTATTTTGTGGGCCTGTAGGCGTAGGTAAGTTTGAGTTAAGTGATGAGCTTGGGAATGCTTTGTTATGCCAAAATATAGCTAAGCAGGTAGCTGCGCAAAACAGTATGCTAAAACCTTGCGGACACTGTAAAAGCTGCTTACTTACTCTTGCGGGTACTCACCCCGACAAGCGCTTAACGCAAGTTGATGGGCAAAGCATAGGCGTAGATGATATACGCGGCATTAGTGATTTTATGAACCACTCAGCAGCGCAAAATGGTAATAAAGTAGCAATAATCGAAAATTGCGAAAAAATGACTACAGCCGCAGCAAATGCACTTTTAAAAACACTTGAAGAGCCAACTAATAGCCGCTTTTTAATATTAACTACAAGTCAACCAGCACAGCTCCCTGCAACTATTTTAAGTCGATGTGCTAAAAGCGATGTAAAAATAACAAATACAGCACTTGCTCAGCAATGGCTAGAAACATTAGATATACCTAACTATAGTTGGTTAGCACTTTTTTATAACCAACCGCTGCAAGTAAAGTATTGGCAACAGCAAGACCAGCTAAAAAATATTGATACACTTTATAAGTTTGCAACTGAGTTTAAACAAAGCCATAATTTCAAAGCGTTAGTCGATATAATAAATAAACAGCCTGAACTTGTTCGCATATTTACTTTATTTTTAAGCGTGCAATTAAAGCAGCAATTACTGCAAGGCATGAGTTTTGACGCTTATCAAAGTGCGCAAAATGCATTAGGCGAGTTTTTACAAAATAACACACAAGTACTTGGCCTTAATTTACCGCTTGCTGTATCACGATTAGCATACACATTGCGAAATTCTTAAAAGGATTAATCATGCAAGAACTACTAGTAGACATAGACGATTTAGACGAGTTATACCGTTGTTATATGCCTTACTTAAAAAAAGGTGGCTTATTTGTACGTACTAATATGCGTTACGAAGCAGGGCATTCATTAGCGCTTAGAGTTACCTTGCCCGATGCCTTAGAAGATGATGTAGTAACAGGTAAAGTGTCGTGGATCACGCCACAAGGGGCACAAAGCTCTAACCCTCCAGGTATTGGTATTAGCTTTTTAGATGACAAAACAAACCTAAACGCTAAAATCGAAAAGCTACTTGGGACTATGTTAAACTCAGGCGATCAAACATATACCATGTAGTTATAGGGTCGGTTTTTCATTGAGATTAACGCCGCCCTATATTGGGTTCTTTTAATTGCTAACATAATAAATTAAAAGAACAAATTTAAACCCTGAACATAATACAGGCCTTATAGTGATTGTAGATTCTCATTGCCATTTAGATCGTCTTGATTTTGATAAACTAGACTTAAACCTTGACCAAGTTCTTGATAAAGCGCGTGCAAAGCAAATAGAGCACTTTTTATGTGTAAGCGTAACGCTTGATCAGTTTCCAAGCATGCTTGATAAAATTAAGCACTACGACGATGTATCAGCCTCATGTGGTGTACATCCACTTGATCAAAAAGACGCCCTTAACAAACAGAAACTAATCGACTTAGCCTCACACGAAAAAGTCGTCGCTATTGGCGAAACGGGCCTTGATTACTACTATTCAAAAGATACTCACGCAGTGCAGCAAGCAAGTTTTGTTGGGCATATTGAAGTAGCTAACGAATTACAAAAACCGTTAATTATTCATACTCGTGATGCCCGCGCCGACACCATTAATTTAATGCGTGAGCACAAGGCCGAAAACTGCGGTGGTGTACTACATTGCTTTACTGAAGACTGGGATATGGCTAAAAAAGCCATAGACATGGGCTTTTATATTTCTATTTCGGGCATTGTTACCTTTAAAAATGCAATTGAGCTAAAAGAAGTAGTAAAACAAATACCGCTCGATAGATTACTAATAGAAACCGACTCGCCTTATTTAGCGCCGGTACCGTATCGTGGGCAAACAAATCAGCCAGCGTACGTAGAAGATGTTGCTTATTATATTAGCGAACTTAAAGGCATTAGCTTTAATGAACTGGCTAAAGCGACTACCGAAAACTTTTATTCTTTATTTAAATTAGCAGCTAAAGGCTAAATACATGATTACTCACACGGCAAACCTTCCTATTTTACTAATGGGGCCAATGGTGCGCCGTGCAGAGCAAACTGGAGTCTGCATTCAGTTTGCTACCTCCAGGCCTGCAAACTGCCAAATAAACTTATTAAATGTTGAGTGTTATAGCGATCAACACACTGTTTCTTTAGGCGAACATTTATACCTGCATTTCGTCATTATAAAGCCAATAAATAACAAACTCCCTGTAGATAGCTTATTAAGCTATGAACTTGTAATTGACGATACAGCAATCGATTTATCGCCTTGGTGCTATAGCAATCAAACAACGCCTGCATTTGTAATCCCCGATAAACTCAGTGATATTTTGCATGGCTCGTGCCGTAATGCACATCACCCAGCAAAAGACAGCTTAGTGTCTGCAAGTCACTGGCAAAATACTCAGCGCGGTAATAATAATCAAGGCGCACAATTGCTATTACTGAGCGGTGACCAGGTTTACGCCGATGACGTAGCAGGCCCCATGTTATTAGCTATTCATCAGTTAATTAAAGCGTTAGGTATTTATAAAGAGCAACCACTTGCCATTGAGCTACCGGATGATATAAATGAGCAACTTTATAATCGCCATTTGTTTTTACCAAAAACGCCTTGGCAAAAACGTTCAAAGTTAGGTGTTGGTTACTGGCTAAAAAAAGACGAACCTCATTTTTCAAGCGTAAAAGCCTACAATCACCTTATCCATTTTGAAGAATATATAGCACTCTATTTATTAAATTTTAGTGCTGCTGCTTGGCAATGCGTTGATATACAAAACACAACGTATTTAGGTCAAAGCGAGCAAAACAAAACTATTTTTGACGCTGAAAAAACAGCACTGATTGATTATGCAAAAGGCTTAAGTGAAGTAGAGCGATTGTTTGCCAATGTATCTACATTAATGATGTTTGACGATCACGATGTAACCGATGATTGGAACCTCACCGCTGGGTGGGAGCAAGCTATAAATGAAAATCCAAGTAGTAAACGAATCATTAATAACGGCTTAATTAGTTATTGGCTTTTTCAGGGAATGGGGAACGATGCACTAAATAAAACAGGCGAGCTACTTACACCTTTTAAGCAAAGCCGTACTGCTAATAATTTATGGCAGTTTAAAGCATTTGATAAACCACTAAACGATTTTAGCTTTTGGCATTACGAGTTAACGACAATACCCAAAGTAGTGGTGCTAGATACGCGTACGCACCGCTGGCGAAATGAGCAAAACTTTAATGAGCCCTCAGGTTTACTTGATTGGGAACGCCTCACAGAGCTTGAGGAAAGCCTATTAAGCCACGACCAAGTTATTATTGTATCGCCAGCCCCCGTGTTTGGTGTTAAATCAATAGAAGCCATTCAGGCCATGTTTAATATTTGCGGGCAACCGCTCATGGTTGACGTAGAAAACTGGATGGCACACGAAGGCTCAGCCAAAAAGCTACTCGATACTTTTAGACGAACCGACACCCCAAACGAAACGCTTATTTTATCGGGTGATGTACATTACTCATTTTGCTTTTCAGTGCAAAAGCGTTTTGGCGATCACCACAATCGAATTTGGCAACTTACCGCCAGCGGTATTAAAAACGAGTTCCCGCGTAAATTAATAAACATACTCGATAAACTAGATTCAATTTTATACGGCCCAAAAAGCCCCTTAAACTTTTTTACCAAACGCTGGCACATGGAAGTAGATAAGCACCAAACCATAGGCGAAGGGCAAAAATACTTAGTAAGCGACTCAGCTATTAGTTTAATAACACTAGAGCAAGGGAATTTAGCCCGCTATCAGTTAATACACGGTGAAGGGCATTTAACTGAGTTTGATTTAGAGCATAAGTAATAAGTTACTCATAAACGTAAAAGCGTTGCTTTTAAACTCCAGCAAGTTATGCGTCTACGAGTGAGTTTAACCACAGTGTTAAATTTTACCGGTAGACGTAGAGCTTGCTCACGTTAGAAGCGAAGCTTCTCATTACTTAAAAATTGGTCTCAACACCGAGAGTACAGAGGCGCCTTGTGCTACACAGAGAAAAGCTAAGTTAAATTTGTTTGCAGTTACTAGCTCCTAAAATTACTTCTCTTTTTCTTCTCCGTGTCCTCGGTGGTTAATTTATTATTGATATACCAGCGAATTCGATTAAATATAAAAGCGTTGCTTTTAAACGCCAGCAAGCAGCGCGTCTACAGGTTATGTTTGAGTGTGGTGTTTACTTGTAGAAGCAGAGCTTGCTCGCGTGAGAAGCGCAGCCTCTAATCACTATATTGGGTAATTACTTAGCTTTGTATTTAACCATGCTCTTTTCGGCTTCGTTTAGACGCGGGTAATTTACTACTTAATATTGCTAAACATAAAATAGTCATAAACAACATTGAATTTGCTCCAGCTTGTAAAGAGTAATCTACCAACGAATGCAGCAGCATATCTATAATTGCAATGGCGCAACCAAAAGCAACGCCCTGAAACAACGCTGTTTTACGCTTTCTCATAGCAGCTATACATAACCATAAACAATAAAGTATAAGTGAGCCCAGTGCAGCTGTAGTTGGTATCCCCAGCTCTACTGCAAACTGTACGTAATCGTTATGGGCGTTATCGTAGTAACCTGAATAAGGCTCAGACTGATACGCCGGAAACGCAGTATAAAATGTACCACCACCAGAGCCCAACAAAGGCTTATCTAAAATAAGGGGTATTGAATCACGTACAACTTCGTCGCGGGTTTCTGATGAAATACTGGTTTCGCTTATACGCTGTTTAACTTTTTCTACATCAAATATAGCGCCTATAATAATTAAATCGATTATAAAAAAACTAACTATAAGTAGTTTAAACGCTTTAGGTTTTTGCCTGTAAATAAAAAATGCGAGTAAGCTAACAGCCATTAATGCAATAAAAAATGCAGAGTTACCCATACGGCTACGCGTTAAAATTAACGCAACAATAATAATAATTAACGAAATACGTAAAATTATTTTTGAGCTTAAAAGTATTTCAGTCCACGCCCGAAGTGTTTGTTTTAATGTTTGTTTGTAATCGCTAGTTGAGCGTTTTAGCTCGCTAACTAAAACCCCAATACCTAGACATAAACATAAAGCTAAAAAGTTAGCCAAAAAGTTAGAGTAAGTAAACGTACCAATAGCACGGTCGGTATGTTTATAGCCAAATAGCGGGCTAATTATATCTGGTGACAGGTTTAAATAAGTAGCATATAAAGCTTGAAACACGCCGGCACTTATAATTGCATATATTAAATTTTTAATACGCTTTTCGCTATTGCAATAAATAAGTACAAGCCAACAAAATAAAATCATAAAACTTGTTTTAATAAGCATTTGTTTAGTTTGAAACGGGTCAACACTTACGGTAAATATTTGTACTGCGCATACGCCCGCCACTATACTGAGTACAGTAAATAAGGGCCAAGAATATAAAGGTGGGTATAAAGGCTTATCGTTATTAATACTGCTGTAAACTAAATGGATGAAAAAGGTAGCACTAATTAAGATCCCCATTGCTAAAATTGCCCAAGGGCGGTAACTACCTAATGGTAAGGGCAGCAAAAATAAAATAGCGCATAGTAAAAAAAATATAAAACGATTCACAGTATTCTCAAACAAGGAGCTAAAAGGTAGGAGCTTAAAGTAATGGGTCTAAAATAAAAACGCAGCCCAAAGGCCGCGTTATTATTATTTAGATAACTGTTAGTTGCCGACTTCAGATATACCTGCATCGCCACCTGTGCCGCCGGCACCTTGAGGTACTGTAGTTGTAGGTAGGTTCACAATTACAGGGCCAGTTGGTGCAGTAGGCTCAGTAGGGCCAGCTGCAGTAGCCTCTGAAGCTAATGTGGCATCAACTCCAGCAGTAATCGCGGCAAGCGTTACTGCATCACTATCAACACCTGCAGTTACTAACGCAGCCAAAAAGTCTGAAATAAATGGACTATCTAAGCCAATTGCGGCAATTACTGCATTCATTATTATATCAAGTTGTTCAGGCGAGCAAGTTCCATTAGCTATTGGGGAGTCTAAATCCAATGGAGCTGTGTTCTGACATAGTTGTTCAATAGCAGCAACTAATTTTTTTTGTAGTTCTTCAGAAGGTATATCTACAGATGCATTATTTAAAATATTAATTAATGTATTAAGGTTATCAGTCTGCACTATTACATCATTGTCTGATTGTGCATAAACTGGAAACGTTGCAAATGCAGATACGCTAACAAATAAACTAGCAAATAAAAGTGATTTCATCTTGTGTCCCTTTAAGAAATTATCTAATTACAAAATTTTAGCGTATCGGTGCAAAAAGTAAACTCTTTATTTACGCCATTATTATTAGTTTTTAGTATTTTAGAGGGGGGCATTATTAAATTGCCCTGTACGCCATCGCAACCTAAACCTTCAAGTACCTTTAAAGTTTCAGGTTTTTCAATTAAACAAGCTAAAACTTTAATACCAAAGCCATGACAAATATTATTAACTGTTTGAATAAAAAATTGGCTTTGGGTGTTATCTAACAAATCTTGAATATAGCTACCATCTATTTTTATATATTCTATATCTAACCCTTGCAAGTATCTAAACGAGGTTAAACTAGTGCCAAAGTGTTCAACACACACACTTATGCCAATATCTTTTATTGTATCTATATGTAAAGAGGCAACATGCACGTTATAAAGTAAGCTAATTTCATGCAATTCAAAAACCAAGTTTGTTTTAATAATTGGTTTAGTGTGAGCATAAAGAGTAAGCCATTCAATAAAGTCAGTTGAATACAACGAAGCTTTACTAATATTTAACGCAAATGTATCGTCTGGGTGTTGCTCTTTAACGTTTACAAAGTTACGAATTATTTTTTTGTCTAACTCTTCGGTTAAGTTAAGCTTTTCGGCCATAGCAAATAAATGGCCATTATTAACCTTTTCGCCTTCATGTGTAAAATGAGCAAACACCTCAAAGTAGCACTGCTTGTTTTCTGATTTAGTGCGTTTAACTGGCTGCACCGAAAAACTAACTTCACCAGTAGCAATAATTGACTGAATAAGCGAACGCCACTCTTTAACACTAAACAAAGTATCTTTATCTACTTTATTTACAGCCGAATCGCCAATAGTACAGCCAGTATCAAGCGCCGAAAGCACACTCACAATAGATGAGCCTTTATCAACACTTACTAACGCTAAGTTAGCAAAACCATTTACGTGCAAGCTGTTTTTCTTTTTACTAAAAGCATCATTTATATCGAGGCGTGTTCTACTTAAAAATTGCATATCGAATGGGACTAAAGCAATAAAAGTACTACCGTTAAGTCTAAATATTTTAGAGTTGGTCAAAGCACCAAACACATTTTGCAAAGTAACGCTTACATCATGTACGTGCTCGTCACCATCTTGGTAACTTACAGTTTGGTTAATATTAGCAAGTGAGGGGAGAGTAACCATCATTGCAGTGATTGGAGTGTCGCTAGTAATGGTGTCAACCACTGAGTTAAAGTGGTTCTCAAACGAACGGCGGTTACCCAGCCCAGTGAGTGAGTCTACATATACTTCATCGGTAAGTGCTTGTGTTTGCTTTGTTAAAGAGTCGAAGGTGCTTTGTAGGTTCATTACCATATTATTTATGGCTTTAGTTACAGTACGCAGCTCGCGCGCAACAGGTATTTCGTCGTTTAATGTAAAGCGTTTACGCGTTACCAGGTGAGCTTGGTTCTCTACTGCTTTTAAAGGTTTAAATACAGCACGTAATATCAAATATGCTACAGCAAGCGACGCTACCAATAATAATAAAGAACCATAAAAGCTGCGTTTAGTATGTTCCCATAGCGTTAAATACGATTGCCCAACATGGCTTGTTACTTNCCAGCCATAATCCAGCCATTGTTTAATTCTGATTGCATAGTCGGGGCTTTAAGCTTTACTGCTGTAATAAACCAATTAGGTACAGACTCAACGCGTTTTGGGCTTGTTAGGTTAAATACCACGTTACTATCGGCGTTAGTAAATTTTATTTGTTTGTAATAACCTGAGTCGAAAATAGCGGTTGCCATGGTTTGAGCAATCATTAAGCTATCTTCTTCAAGGTAGGGTGAAATAGAAAGCCCTAAGCTTGTTGCTGTATCTTGCGCGTGGCTACCCATTTGTGTTTGTAAGTATTGGCGAGTGGTATCAACGTCAGTAATTACGCGTACAAAAAACGAAAGTACCGAAATCAATATAATAAGGCCATATACTTGGGTTTTTAAACTTAATCCATTTTTAAAAAGTCGAGACATAACTCGGTGTTCCTTTATCACTTTTGGCGGGCGCAAGCTCACCTTGTTCAATTCGCTCTAGCATGGTGTTCCAGGCAGAAACACCACGGCTATTTTTTACTTTATTGCCTAACCCTTTTGATTTGGCTAACCATAAACCTTGGCCATTAAAACTATATATAGGTGTTAAATCAGGGCGTTTATTGGCGGGCAGTAGTTTAGTATTAAAGTTACCTAAAACAAAGGGGATTTGATTAGGAGTTTCAATATATATCAGCACCATGTGAGGTTGATTAACTGTTTTTTGACGTACATACATTAAACGAATTTTATCTTCAGGAATCCCAAGGGCTATTAACGTAAAGTATTTGGCAATTACGTAGTCTTCACAATCACCCATACCCACGCCTAAGCTTTCAAGCGGGGTAGCCCAATAATCTTTTTGGTGCCAAAGCTCATCATCGGTTTTGTATTTAATGTGCTTATTAAAAAAGTCATTCACTAAATGGATTTTTTGCCATTCACTTTTGTCAGCCGATTCATCTATAAAACTTAGCCAGTTTTTAATGCGTTTGTGGCCCTCATCACCATACTGTTTTTGAGCGCGCGCAATTATATCGCTATTGCGTAAATACAAAAGCATATCTTGTGCGCATACAAACAAAGACACTAATAATAAAATGCAAAACCCTAAACGCACAAATGTTCCTTTAAGTCTGTTTTTCCAAATAACCAAACAAGCTAAGCCTAGTATAGTATTGCTAGCTTTGAAAAGGTAGATCACCAAAAAGTATGGGAGTACTGAAATAGTGTGATGAAATCGAATTCTATGCAACATAAATTTAACAAAAAAACAATCAAAAAGTACTCTTTAATTATTGAGTGCATTATTGTGTTGTGTATAATAGCAATCTCACAAGGCTTGTGAAGCGCTTAAAAGGGATTCAGCTTTAGTTATCCCTTTTTTTGCTGTTAGCAAAATAATGAAAGGAATTAAAGTGAAAGTTTTAAAAGCAGTATTACCTGTAGCAGGCCTTGGTACGCGTATGTTACCAGCCACAAAAGCCATCCCTAAAGAAATGCTCCCTCTGGTAGACAAACCTTTAATCCAATATGTAGTTAACGAAGCTGTAGCCGCTGGCATAAAAGAAATAGTATTGGTTACACACGCTTCAAAAAACTCAATAGAAAATCACTTTGATACTAGCTTTGAGCTAGAAGCCACGCTAGAAGCACGTGTAAAACGTAGCCTACTAGAAGAGGTTCGCTCAATAGTACCAACAGATGTAACGGTAATTTCTGTGCGCCAATCAGCACCACTAGGCTTAGGCCACGCGGTATTAGCAGCGCGTCCAATTGTTGGTGATAACCCATTTGCGATAATGCTACCCGATGTAATTATCGATAAATATAAATCAAATTCAAAAACTGACAATTTAAGCCAAATGATCGACCGATTCGATAAAACAGGCTTCAACCAAGTAATGGTAGAGCCAGTGCCTCAAGAGCAAGTGCATCAATATGGTGTGGTTGATTTAGCCGGTAAAAAAATAAATGCAGGCGAAAATACTGCTATTAAAAACATGGTCGAAAAACCTAATAACGACGAAGCGCCAAGTAATTTAGCTATTACAGGGCGCTATGTTGTATCTACCGCTATTTGGGATTTGCTTGAGTACACCCCACCAGGTGCGGGCGGTGAAATACAGCTTACTGATGCATTATTACAATTACGTCATTTGGAAACTCTAGAAGCATACCATCTAAGAGGTAAGTCACATGATTGTGGTTCTAAGTTAGGTTATATGCTTGCTAATGTCGAATATGCAATGCAATCGAGTCAAATGGGTCAGGAATTTACCCAACAAGTTAAAAAGCTATTTGCTGTAAGCAACTAATAAATTGAATTATTCAAATTAAGGAAAGTAATGGCTATTAAGATATTGAGCATATTTGGTACGCGTCCTGAGGCTATTAAAATGGCACCATTAGTCAAAGCATTGAATTTAACTGATGGTTTCGAGGCTAAAGTATGCGTTACCGCGCAGCATAGAGAAATGCTAGATCAAGTTTTAGACCTGTTCGAAATTGTACCAGAATACGACTTAAACATAATGAAACCAGGCCAAAGTTTATACGATGTAACCACCAATATTCTTTTAGGTTTAAAACCTATTTTGGAAGAGTTTAAGCCAGACCTAATACTTGTTCATGGCGATACAAGTACAACACTTTCAGCAAGCCTTGCTGCATTTTATCAACAAATTCCGGTTGGGCATGTAGAAGCTGGCTTACGCACAGGTAATTTAGGGTCTCCTTGGCCAGAAGAAGGAAATCGCAAATTAACAGGTGCGATTACAAAACTTCACTTTGCGCCAACAGATACTTCACAGCAAAACTTACTTAACGAAGGCGTTAATTTAAGCGACATAGTTATAACGGGTAACACCGTAATAGATGCACTATTACAAGTTGTTGATAAAGTAAAAACAGATAAAGTATTAATAAACACACTAAAAGCAAAGTTTCCAGAATTAGACGAAAGTAAAAAATTAATTTTAGTAACAGGCCACAGACGAGAAAGTTTTGGTGGTGGTTTTGAACGTATTTGCGAAGCACTAGCAGAAATAGCACTTGCACATCCAGAGGCGCAAGTACTTTACCCTATGCATTTAAACCCAAATGTACGCGAACCTGTAAATCGTATTTTAAAAGACGTTAAAAACGTACAGCTTATAGAACCTCAAGACTACTTGCCATTTGTATACCTGATGAGTAAAGCCCACATAATAGTAACCGATTCAGGCGGCGTACAAGAAGAAGCACCAAGCTTAGGTAAACCTGTTTTAGTAATGCGCGATACAACTGAACGTCCAGAAGCAGTTGCTGCAGGTACAGTTAAATTAGTAGGCACCGATAAAAATCGAATTATAGATGAAGTTAAAAACCTACTAACAAATCAAGCTGATTACCAAACAATGAGCCGAGCACATAATCCATATGGTGATGGGAAAGCGTGTGAGCGTATTATTTCAAAAATTAAACAACACTTTAACGTGCAATAAAAAGTTTTTTAAAGGATTTTGTAATGACAATTAAAACAGTATCAGTAGTAGGTTTAGGCTACATAGGACTACCAACAGCAGCTGTAATAGCCTCAAGAGGGATCAACGTTATTGGTTTAGATGTAAATCAAAAAGCGGTTGATACAATTAACGCTGGTGAAATACATATTGTAGAGCCTGATTTAGATATTATTGTACGCGGTGTTGTTTCTACAGGTAACTTACGAGCAACAACGGTTCCAGAAAAAGCGGATGTATTTATGGTTGCAGTACCAACACCATTTATCCATAGCGAAAGCGGTGATCATAAAGCAGATCTAAGCTACATAGAATCTGCAGCTAAAACTATTGCCCCTGTACTCGAAAAAGGCAATTTAGTCATTTTAGAATCAACTTCACCAGTAGGTGCAACAGAGCAGTTGGCAAAATGGTTAAGCGAAGCTCGCCCTGATTTATCGTTCCCTCAAGATAAAGGCGATGCAGCCGACATTAACGTCGCACATTGCCCTGAACGCGTATTACCAGGTTATGTACTACAAGAACTGGTATCTAACGACCGTGTTATAGGTGGTATGAGTAAAACATGTAGCGAAAAAGCAGTAAAGTTATACGAAACATTTGTGCGTGGTGAATGCATCGTAACAAACGCACGTACAGCTGAAATGGCAAAGCTAACAGAAAACTCATTTCGTGATGTAAACATAGCATTTGCTAATGAACTATCGGTAATTTGCGACAAGCTTAAAATTAACGTGTGGGAATTAGTTAAATTAGCTAATCGCCACCCTCGCGTAAATATACTTAACCCAGGCCCTGGTGTAGGTGGGCATTGCATTGCTGTTGACCCGTGGTTTATTGTTGCTAGCTGCCCAGACGAAGCAAAAATAATTAAACAAGCGCGCTTAACAAATGATGCAAAACCGCATTATGTAATAAATAAAATAGCTAAAGCCGCTGACGAATTTAAACGCCCAGTTATAGCGTGTTTAGGGCTTGCATTTAAAGCCGATATTGACGACTTGCGTGAAAGCCCTGCACTACAAATAGTACAAGAGCTAGCCATACAAAACGTAGGTAAAATTTTAGCAGTAGAACCTAATATACAAGAATTACCTGAAAAGCTTTCATCAAAAGGTGTCGAGCTTACAACATTAGAAACCGCACTAGAGCAAGCTAATATTATAGTAGTGCTAGTAGATCACAAACAATTTAAAGCAGCAGATAAAACAGAATTTGCCTCAAAAGTTGTTATAGATACGCGCGGGATAATGTAAGTTAATATGATTATCAGTAAGTTAAATGAAAGTAATATATATGGATGCTCTTCATGCAATTTAAGTCTTTTATTTATAATAAATTTAGCAGTATGTTTTAAAAAGAAGAGCTATGCCTAAACAACATGTAGTGTTAATTATGCCCCTCTCAACTTATGAGTGGGGTACAGAAAACTGTGGTGGGGTAGACAGTGTTTGCCAAATGTTTGCCGAATATTTGGTTAATCATTCTGACACTAGCTTTAAGTTTACTATCATTGGGCTCGATCCGCAGAGTAAAACATCCTACACAGGTGAAGTTATTAACTTAGCCGATAACGTGGATTTTATTTGGTTGCCAGCATCTAGTAAGCAAACGGGTTTAAAAATTCCAGGTATTCTTTGGCAAAATTGGCATATTCGTAAATTATTAAAATTACTCGAGCCAGATTTAGTTCATACGCATTTTTGGAGTTCATTAATTGGAAGCGGCTTTACAGGTAAGATAGTAGTTACAGTTCATAGTTATAAAAAAATAGGTCGACATGACTTTGGTTTTTTTAATAATTATTTATATGAAAAAATTATTCCACAATTCACCAAAAAATTAGGTAATAAAATAATTGTTGTTGGTGACATTTTAAAAATAGCACTTGCTAAAAATAAAATAAAAGCAGACATAATTTATAATCCTATTGATAACAGTTTTTTTAGCAGCACTAAAAAAACTAAATTAATAGGGCCCACTAAACCAATTAAATTTATAACCTGTGCCTTGATCAATCCTAAAAAAAATATTGAGCAGTCTATAGATGTTGTCAACCTGCTATATAAAAGTGGCATTTCATGTCATTTAAATATAATTGGAGGGATATCTGATAAAGAGTATGCGCAAAAGCTTCAGCACAAAATTAAAATATTACAGCTCGATGAATCAGTTACTTTTTTAGGTAAAAGAAATAAATATGAGTTAGTTGAGCTTTATAGCAATGCTGATTGCGGTATTTTTACCTCTAAGGAAGAAACATTTGGTCTAGTACCGCTCGAAATTATAGCCACGGGGCTACCGTTAGTCTGTACTGAAGTGGGTATACTCGCTGAGCAAAAAGAGTTCTTTCAATCAATAGGTATTCTCTATATAACCGAATCGACAACTGCTAATGAAATTACGGCATGTATAAATAAATTCGATAGCGAATTGTCTGTGAGAAAGTTAAAAGAGCTATTTAATACTTCAGAAATAATGAAGCAATATCAGGCTGTATATAATCAGTTTTTAAGCATGAGTGATAACAATAATGTTTAATATATTACTTAAATATGCCCCAGTACAAATATTTGCAGCAATAAGTGTTTTCGCTTTAATTAGTATTCATACGAAGCTATTAACAACTACTGAATATGGTATGTTGTCGCTAATGCTGCTTACCGTTGAAATAGTCAGAGCAGTTGCTGCTCAGTGGGTCAACTCGAGCATGCTACGTCTATTACCAAGTAAAACTAAAGAGCAACACTCACGTTTTGCTGCTATAGCGTGTTCTATAATTTTGTGTTGTACCATACCTGCATTTTTTTTGGTGGTTTTAGGGCTGTATTTAACCGATTTATTAAGTTTAAATATTTTAGTTACTACATTTATACTTTTTGTAACTAAAGCGTTGTACTTATTTTATTTAGAGTTAGCACGAGTTATGGAACGCTTGAATCCGTATCGCCTCGCTGTTTTAGTTCAATCTGTATTGGCGATAATATTTACCTGGTTTTTTCTAATAATTAAAGCAGATTTATTACTGGCTCTATTTGCTTTAGCCTTAAGTAATTTTATAGCAGGTATAATTGTATTTAAAAGCTTAAAGATAAGTATAAAAGAACTTTTTTCAGTTGATGCCAATATTATTTATACATATGGAATACCATTAATGGTAAGTGGCCTCGTAGCGTCCATATCAAGTCGTTTAGATCGTTACTTTATCGCTGATTCATTGAGTTTGGCTCAAACGGGCATTTATGCGGCTATTTCGAACATTCTTTTGGGGATAGGCGCATTAATTTTCATGGTTGTTGCTTTGCCGAGCTACCCTGAACTCACAAAAAAAATTAATAACAAGACTGAATTATATAAAGCCCATAGCGAGTATTTAACGCTTCTAATGTTTATTACGTTACCAGGGCTATTAGGCTTTTGTATATTAGCTCAACCGATTACTCAATTACTGCTCAGCGAAGAATATTTGTCGCAAGGAACGACTATAATTTACATATTATGTGCAGCAGTTTTCATCTTGAATGTAAAAGCGCATTATATAGATCATGGTCTTCAATTTTCATTAAGTACTAAGTATATACCGAGAATAAGTTTAATATCATTACTATTAAATTTAGTGTTATTAACGATATTAATACCAAACTATGGGTTAACCGGTGCAGCATTCTCTTTTTTAATAACCAGTTTAATATCTTTTTTTCTAAGTTTATTTGTATCACTTAAAAAAGGTTATAAATTCATCATTCCTAGACAAGTATATAAAATAATTTTCTCATCTGCTTGTATGGGCTATTTACTCGGTTTTTTTTATACAAAGCAATTCTTATATATAGAAATTCCAACTTTATATTTAGCCATAAATGTATTATTCGGAATATTAATATTCTTAGTAGTAATGGTTTTATTAAACTATAAAAAATGCCGACACTGGATTCGCAATCATGAATAGCCAAACCATGTATAGAGCAATGCTTTTCGTTTTTATATCTTCTTTTATTTTAGGCGGGTATCTGCTGGAAGATTTAGGTGTTAAATATGTTTCTGATGGCGGTAGCCCTTTAGTAAAAGTCCATATATATAGTTATGTTTTATTGTTTTTTACTGTATTGCTTACGCTTAAAAAAGGCATCAGTAAACCGTTAGGTAATTTAAAAGAACTAAAGAGCGCTTGGCTAATCAGTTCGCTGAGTGTTTCTATTGTTGTATTATATGGATTATATCGATTTGGTACTTCAGGTATGGCCTATTTAATAGATACAATAGTGTCTGCATTGTTGGCTATATATATTTTAAGCCAATTAACAAACGAACATAAAGACAAGCTATTAAAGCTAGTAGCTTATTTGTTATTTATTAATGCCGTAATTGCTATCTTAGAATTTATATTAGGCAAAACTTTGGTTGATGTTAGTTTTTCAAGCTTTTCACATTTTCGTTCAACTGCTCTATTAACACATCCATTAAATAATGCATTAATTACTGCCTCTTTGGCTTTATTATTATTAAATAAAACGAAGATCCCTGTCTTTATTTATTTTACAGTTATGTTAATCGCGCTATTTGCTTTTGGTGGAAGAGGTGCCGCAGGAATGTTTTTGGCCGGTTTCGTAATAATGACGCTACCAAATTCGATGCGTTTTTTTACAGCTGGCATCAAAATGTCAAAACTTAAATTTGCATTGGCGCAAGCATTTTTTTTACTCACATTGATAGTAATAATCTTAATTTTAACACTTACACCAGTGGGTGAGCGGATTATAAGTAAACTGTATATAGATGGCAGCGCACAAGCGCGTTTTGATGTTTTTATTATTTTAGAACAATTAAGTATTAGTGAATGGCTGCTAGGTGCTTCAGCTTCAATTATGAATAATATAGAGTTTTATATTGGTATTAATGTAATAGAAAACTATGTAATAGGGTGGGTAGTCAGCTTTGGTTTATTTGGCACTATTTTACTTCTTCTTTCTAGTTTTTTAATATCAATAAAAATGGTTTGGAAAAATGATATTTATATGCAAGTTTCTTTACTCGTGTTATTTGCAGTATCGTTAACAAATAATGCACTGACCACTAAAACCCCTGTTATTATGTTATTTTTTTCGTGTTTATATTTAGTTTATTCAAGGAAATATAAAAATGATGTTATATAAAATAGGTTCTTGGTTTTATAAAAACAAAATCCCACTTTTACCAAAGTTATTTAATGCTTTAATTCGTATTTTCCACAATAGTGCTGTTTTTTCAGAGTGCGAAATTGGTAGTAACACTATATTCGCTTATGGTGGAATAGGGGTAGTGATACATAAAAGATCCATTATCGGCAAAAATTGTGTCATAGGATCTAATGTTACTATTGGCGGGAAATCTAAATCGAAAAATGTTCCCATTATTGGTGATAACTGTTTTATAGCTACAGGTGCTAAAATTTTGGGAGAAGTAAAAGTTGGCAATAATTGTGTTGTTGGAGCTAATAGCGTTGTAGTTATTGGCGTCCCAGACAATAGTGTAGTAGCTGGTATACCGGGTAAAGTAATTAAATCGAACGTTAATCCAAAGGACTACTATTAATGTTTACGAATAAAATATATCAATCAAGCCCTATTTTAGTTCAAAATGTTTTATTAAGTATTAGAGCTCTCATAAGGCAGAAACTACGTGAGAATAAAGAGTGCGCAAAGCTTACTAGTGAACTGATGACTCACGATTTTGATATTAACGCATTAAGTAGTTACCAAACTAAAATGCAAAAAAAAATAATTAATGAAGCGACCCAAAATACTGAGTTTTATAAAACGAATGCAAAAGAAATAAACGATTTTTCTTTTATAGATAAAAAAACTATTAATGAAAATAAAGACCAGTTTTTATCTTCAAAAAGAAATGGACCAATAATTAAAGGTGCAACTAGTGGGACTACAGGCTCTCCGTTGACAATCTTACAGAATATGGAGTCTGTAGTTATTGAGCAAGCATTCGTCAACAGGATGATGGCTTGGGCTGGCTTTAAGGATGGTGATAAAAGAGCATGGATAAGAGGGGATATGATTGTTCCTTTAAATCAAAAAAAAGCGCCATTTTGGCGTTACTCTTATTTTGAAAACATGATTATGCTTTCTTCATTTCATATGAGTCAGCAGCATTTATCTAGTTATATTAAAGCAATGGCTGATTTTGATGCGCAAATAATTCAAGCATACCCATCTTCAATAGTTACACTCGCAAAATACTTAGATACTAATGATTTATATTATCCGGGTGTATTGAAGTCGATAGTTACCTCATCGGAGTCTTTGGCAAAAGAAGATAAAATATTAGTCGAAAAAAGGTTTAAATGTACAGTATTTGATTGGTATGGCCTTTTTGAACGTGTTGCAGCTATTGGCAGTTGTGAGCACGGGTCTTATCATATCCTAACGGATTACTCTCACGTTGAATTAATTTCGGCAGGTAAAAACGAAGAAGGCAAGGAAAGAGCTGAAATAATAGGTACTAATTACAATAATTCACTTTACCCATTAATACGCTATAAAACGGGTGATCATGTGATTTTATCTGATAAAACTTCATGTGCTTGTGGAAGAGTATTCCCTATTGTTGAGAGTATAGAAGGTCGGGTTGGCGATTACTTAGTCGCTGAGGATGGTCAAAAGGTACATATACTAAACCATATACCTAAAGGCGTTAATGGTTTGCTAGGTACACAATTTATTCAAAAAGAGTTAATGAAAATAGAAGCTCTAGTTACTTGTAATTCAGATTTTACCGACTCTGAGCGCTTAAAATTAATAATTAATATTAAAGAACGGTTAGGCCATAAAATGGAAGTCACTATAACTGTAGTTAATGATTTTATTAGAACTAAAAATGGCAAAATGAGACAAGCTATTTGTGAATTGCAAAGGTAGCAATATGAAAATGTTACAGTTATTAAAACATACAGTTATGGAAAAAATTCGGTGCCTTTATTTAATTAAGTTTAATTATAGGTACAAAGAAAATATGCAGCGTTTTAAGCAATCTACGGATAAAAAAGACATTGCTGTAATGAAGTTTGAAATTAAAGCATTAAAAAAGTATTGGGGGTGTTTTCCCTTGCAATATTTTAATCATGATTTTTACTCAGCTAACTGTACGTTGACCATTGATGAGATGAAGCAATTCATACCTAGTTATTATTTTTATAAGATTATATTTCCGCAGTATGATGACTCTAAAGCATTACTTAATATTGTAGAAGATAAAATAGTAATGGATGTTTTATTTGATGGAATGAACTTCCCAGCGGCAAATGTCATAGCTAAGAAAAAGACTCACTATATTTTTAATTCAAAAGGTATTGCACTAAATAACGATAGTTTTGCAGAATTATTGAGCTTCTCACATAGTGCTAAATTATTTATTAAACCTGCAAATGGGCGCGGGGGGAGCGGAATTTTAATTGCTAAAAAGCAAGACGATGTTTATAAAATTAAAGGCTCTGATTTAGAGTTAAATTTTGATTATGTTAGTAAGTTGAAAGGTGATTTTGTTATAGAAGAAGCTATTTCACAGCATTTGGATATCGAAGCCGTCTATGCTCACAGTGTAAACACACTTAGAGTTATTACAAAAAGAAATACCCAAGGGCAAGTAGAGATAATAGCTACGACGCTTAGAATGGGGTCGAAGGGTAGTGAAATAGACAATACATCTGCAGGAGGCCTTGTTATAGGTATTGATTTATTAACCGGTCACGCTTTTAGAGATTATGCGACACAAGAATATGGTTTAGAGCGTTTTTATGAACATCCAGACTCCGGTTTTAAATTTAAAAATTTAAAAATTCCTAATTGGTTAAATATTCAAAATGAAATATTAGAACTTGCGAATAAAAATATAATTTTGAATTTAACCGGCTGGGATATTGCTATAACAAATAATGGAATTGTAGTGATTGAAATCAATACATTATTTGGTATTGACGGATTACAGTCCGCATTAGGGGGCTTGAAAAATAAGTTTATGGAAAATTATACAGTAAAACTGTAAGGGATTATAAAATTGAAAAGTAAAATTTTAGTCATTAGTGTTTCTAATAAAGCTAAGGGTGGTGTTGCCTCAGTAGTTACCACATTTATGGATAATGATCTTTTAAATAAAGAGCATGATATAGAGTATTTTCACTCTCACAACCCAAGTGGGTGGGGTAATAAGTACTTTTCGTTATTAATTTCGGCAATATATTTTCCTTTCTTACTATTATTTAAACGATTTAATGTTGCGCATATACATGGTTCGTTAAAAGGAAGTTTTCAGCGTAAAAGTTATTTTTTATTTTGGTTGAGACTTTTTTCCATACCAACGATTTATCAATGCCATGCAGCGCAAGTGGATAAATTTTTTGATAATTTAAATAGTAAACAAAAAAGCAGAGTAATTAATACGTTTAAAAAATATGAATTATGTTTGTGTTTAGGAACTAGTTGGGTAAAAGAATTTGAGCGATTAACGGATAGAAATTGGAATGTTTTATTCAACCCAGTTCCTGAAATTAAATTAAATAAAGTACAACACGATACTTGCAACTTTACTTTTATGGGAGAGTTATCACAGCGTAAGGGCATTAAAGATTTGTTAAATGCTTTTGCATTGTCACCTTGCGATAATGCTCGTTTACTAATTGCAGGTAATGGCAACATTCAAGAAATCCATGATTTATGTAGCACATTAAAAATTGCAGACAAAGTTGAAGTTTTGGGCTGGATCGATAAAGAACAAAAACTGGAGCTACTATCTCGCACTGATGTCGTTGTACTACCAAGTTATGCTGAAGGCCTACCTATGAGTATTCTTGAAGCTATGTCCGTAGGTTTGCCTGTTATAACAACACCCGTAGGTGCAGTAGAAGATGCAATTACACACAATGTTCATGGCTTGTTAGTACAACCAGGTAACATAGAGCAAATTTCTGATGCATTAAATGAGCTCACACATAACATAGACAAGCGAATTCAATTTGGAAAGGCTGCCAAGGGTAAGTTTTTAGAGTGTTTTAAAGATGATGTAGTAGCTAAAAGCTTATCAAATTACTACCAGAAATTAATTATAAGGGTGGAGAAATGAGTTGTCAGGTTGGTTTAATAACAAAAAAAATGTTTCTTATCGCTAAAAGTGATGATTATGCAGGACAAGACCCATTTGATGGACTCAATAGTAAGCTATTTGAATTATTCCCTCGTTTAAAAAGGGGTCTTGTTGGGCTTGCTTGGATTCAGTTACATAAACGTTCAGCAGTAAACTTAAGACCATTATGCGGGGTACCAAAAAAGCGTAATCCTAAAGGAATTGGTTTATTTATTTTAGGTTTACTGGAAGACTATAAAGCAAAGAATGAGCAAATATATTTAGATGAAGCCATAGAACTTGCTGACTGGTTACTTACCCAGCAAAGCGATAAAACTACTTGGTTACATAGTTGTTGGGGATATCATTTTGACTGGAATGCACGCGCTTTTTTTGTGCCAAAAGGTAAGCCCAACGTTATTACTACTATTTATGTGGCACAAGCTTTATACGCATTAAGTGAAGTGACCGGCGGAAATAAATATAGAGAACCAGCGCTTGATAGTGCTCATTTTATAGTTAAAACTTTATACAAAGAAAGTGATGATAAACAGTTTTTTGGCTACATACCAGGTGAAAATACATTTGTACATAACGCTAGTCTATGGGGCGCTGCATGGGTAGCAAAAGTGGCTACACTTACAAGCAATGAACCTTATAAACAGCTTGCTTTAAACGCTGCGCGCCAGTCAGTAAAAGGTCAGGGAACTGATGGCTCTTGGGTTTATGGCGCTCGCCATCATCATCAATTTATAGACGGTTTTCACACAGGCTACAATTTAGAAGCATTACGCTTATTAAGTGATGCTCTAAATACAGATGAATTTGAAGAGCCTATTAAGCTAGGATTACAATATTATAAAGAGCACCTATTCGAAAAAGACGGTACCGCTAAATATTATAATAACAACCGTTATCCATTAGACATGCATAGTGTGTCGCAAGCTATTTTTACGTTATTAAAAGTAGGTAAAACAGTCGATGACTTTGCTATGGCTGAAAAAATAATAAATCGATCTATTGAAATACTGTACCTATCAAAAGAGCAGCGTTTTATTTATCAAAAAAATAAGCTTTTTACTAATAAAATAAACTACATACGTTGGACCCAAGCGTGGGTTTATTATTCGTTTGCTTATTTTAATCGTAAAAAAATGAACAGCACAAAAAGTGCGGCTATTGAACAACTTTAAAAACGGACACAGCAATGAAACGTATTGAATTTTTAAAAGCGCCTATGGATATAGCAACAATGGAAGAAACAGTTTCTTTTATTGAAAGTAGAATAGAGAAAAAGCAATTTTTACAGCACGTGGTAGTTAATGTGGCAAAAATTGTGAACATGCAAAAAGATCCTGTTTTAGCTGATTCAGTAAGAGCGTGCGATTTAATAAATATAGATGGTATGGGCGTCGTGTTTGGGGCCCGCTTTTTAGGTCATGATGTACCAGAACGTGTTGCTGGTGTTGATTTATTCCATGAGCTATTAACAATGAGTGCAAGACGAGATTTCCCTGTGTTTTTACTCGGTGCTACCGAAGAGGTTGTAAGCAAAACAGTAGAAAAAGTAAAAGCACAAAACCCTAACTTAAACATCGCTGGATATCATGATGGTTATTTCTTTGGAAATAAAGAGGGGGATGATGAGGAAGCTGTTGTAAATAAAATACGTGAATCAGGTGCAAAGTTATTATTTGTAGCAATTACCTCACCCAAAAAAGAAAACTTTATCAATAAGTGGCAAGACAAATTAGGTGTTGATTTTGTTATGGGAGTAGGCGGTACATTTGATGTGGTTGCCGGTAAAGTTAACCGTGCACCACTGTGGATGCAAAATGCGGGCTTAGAATGGCTTTATAGAGTTATGCAAGAACCGGGTCGAATGTGGAAACGTTACTTAATGACAAATTCTAAATTTTTGTTTCTATTAATTAAAAATAAAATAGCTAGTTAATCTTATGCGCATAAACTACATTGATAATATGAAAGCACTAGGGATTTTTTTTGTAGTGCTGGGGCATGCCGCTTGGTTAGATGAAAATTTATATATTCTTATATATTCCTTTCACATGCCTTTGTTCTTTTTTCTTTCAGGTTATTTATTTTTTAAAAAAAGTTTATACAAAGTAGAGTTTCTTAAAATTATTCAAAGATTAGTAATTCCATTTTTATTTTTCTTTTGTATATCGTATTTATGCTGGCTTCCCTTGAGCTTATTTGGTAATGGTCAAGCTAGTGAAATGCCATGGTTTGATCCATTGCTTAGGGTAGTGACCTCAAAGGCTGATAGTTTTCATATTAATGGGGTTCTTTGGTTTTTTCCTTGCTTAATTGTAATATTTTTGGCTGAGATTACGTTTTTCACTAGGTTAAAAATAACTGTTTCTTTATTTTTCTCTATTTTTGTATACATCATTTATTTAGGAGTTATCTATCCAGTTCACGGACGTCTACCTTGGAGTGTAGACTCAGCAATCGCAGGAATGCTATTTTTTCAACTAGGAAAATACATTAAGTCTACAGAAATACTGAATCGTTGTATTTTTGAAAAAAAAACCTTCAACCTTAGCTTTTTGTTGATATTACTACCTGTTTTTTACTTTTTAGCGATCTACAATGGACGTGTAGACATGAGAGAGCTTAATTTTGGTTTCAATTCTATTTTCTATCCTATAATTGCAGTTATAGGTATTGCAATTGTTTTTCTAATAAGTAAGCTTTTGGGACAGAATTTACTGCTTCAAAAATTAGCTCTATCATCAATAGTTATCTTCCCATTACATTTGATTTTTTTCAGGTTTTTACAGAAATTTGAAAGTAAGACATTAGCAGATGATTCCCTACTGTATACCTTACTTCCTTATATAAACACGTTTGTCGCAATTTTGCTCTGCAAGTATGTTTTTTACTACCTTAAAAAAAATGCGCCAAGGGCTATTGGTTTATAAGTAATTATTATTGAGTATGGGTAATTATTTGGCTAGAGGAAGAACAATAATCATTAAAACAATTTTAAGTTAATTTGAGTTTTAAAGTGCGAACAAATGTCAGGTCTTAAGGGCAGGTTAATTGTGTGATAAGGTCATTTTAGCTGTTGTTTTTATGTTAGTTATCGCTGTGGACTACACATATCTTAATTGCTCGACTTATTCAACTTAAAACCAGATTGTTTAATTAAATTTATATTTATTAATGCGATTATTTATATTGGTTAAATACCTGGTGTAAAAAGTAACATTATGTAGTTATTTAGTATTGGTAATTTTAAAATTCATCTGTTTAATATCTTTTATTAATCGTAAATCATTGATATTTTAATCTCAAATGTTTAAAATTTGTTTTTATTGGTACTTTTGTTGTATTTTTTGTTTCATTTTCCTCCCCGGTATATATAATAGTCTGCTTGAGTTGTGGCTTTAATTAAGTCGATGGTTAAAGTTCATAGCAGAAAAATGATGTATACCTTTTATTTTCGAGGGAAGAAAATGACAAAAACTGTAGTGAAATTTAATAAACTAAGTGCACTGATTGCGCTTACTTTAGTGAGCTCGCAAACATTTGCAACTGACTTAGGTATTGCAAATAACTTTTCTGCATTTGTATTTGACGAGTTTAAGTCTCACGTAGGCCGTGCTGATGGCGCTATTGCTGCTGGCGATATTAATTTAAAAGGTGTGTATAGTGTTGGCTATAACCGCCCATCGAGCCCTAATGAATATTATTTAATCAGCGAAACAGGCATTGAATTTGAGCGCGGTCGCCAGTTTGTTGGTAGCATGTTTGCCGGTGGTGGTATTGACACCCATTGGAGTGTGCGCTGGGGCATGGAGCAAGGCTCGAGCATTAAAAGCCACCAAGATGAGTCTGCATTCCCGTTTAGCTTTGATGAACAAGAAGAATACTATAAAAATTTAAGCTCAGAACTCAATCAGCTTGACGAAACAGGTACAGCTAAATGGAAGTGGGGTGGGCTTTACCTAAAAGGTGATAGTACATCTGAAACTCAAGTATTTAATGTAGATGCTGAACGATTTGCTAAAGCTCATACTTTTAGGGTTCGTGGTATACCTAAAGGCGCTACTGTTATTTTTAATATAACAGGCGATCAAAATGTAAATGTAAGAAGTAAAAGCTTTGCTAGGTTAAGAAAGCATGCTTCTAAAACTGTATTCAATTTTGTTGATGCTCAAAATCTTAATATTAAAGGTAGCCGCTGGGAAGGGGTGATTTTAGCTCCTTATGCTGATATTAAAGCCTCTTTTGGTATCGCAAAAATGCCTGTAATTGGCCAGAGTTTTCGTGGTTCGATGGCATTATTAGGTGGTGAGTTCAAAGGGAACCTACCATCTGTTGCTGAACCAATTGCTCCATTTGCAATGGAACCAAAATGGCAATGGAATTCTAGCGACTTTATGCCGCAATACAATCAAGTAATGAGCACTCCAGTTGTTGTACAACTGAATGATGATAATAACGATGGCTTGATTAATGAACGTGATGTAGCTGATATAGTTGTAACAACGTTTAAAAATAATGTAAATAAAGCTGGGTTAGTCCGCGCACTTAACGGGATTGATGGCACAGAGCTATGGGATTATAAAAATGGTGGTGTTCTCAGTGATCCACGTAACTCAATTGCAGCCGCTGATTTAGATGACGACGGTATTATTGAAATTGTTTTAAATAATTACGCGTCAGATGTTATCCAAGTAGTTGACAACTTAGGTAAAGTGAAGAAGGAGCTTTCTAAATCTGGTAAGCCTTTAGGGGCTATTACCTTGAGTGACATTAACAATGATGGGATGCTTGAAATTATTACAGGCAATAATGTACTCAATTATGAGCAAGGATTACTTTACACAGCGAATTGGTCTGCTGCGTCTATAACATTTGACGCTGATAATAATGACTCTCAAGAAGTTTTGTCTGGAGGGGGATTATATGATTTTGATGGTGTGCAACTATGGCAGTATGGTCAGCCTGGTAGTATTTGGTTTAGTTCAATTGCCAATTTAGATTATGATTTAGAACCTGAAATAGTAATCAGTAATCCAAGTAGTGTTAGCGATGGTGTATTTGCAGTACTTGAACATAATGGTAATGTAAAGTGGGAAGTTAAAAACGAATTAAATCCAGGTGGTGGCGCGCAAGCTGTATCTAACTTTTTAGTTAATAAAGAATTAGGTATTGTTTACGCAGGTTATACTGCTGTTGATATGTATAGTAAAAATGGTGAATTAGTTTGGTCAGTACCTAATGACGACGAGTGGAGTGGTAAAATAGGCGTAAGTGCTTATGACTTTAATGGCGATGGTATTGATGAAGTAATAGTTCAAGATCATCTTACTGTTAGAGTGCTTAATGGTGTTAATGGTGAAGTTTTATCAACCGTTGATAATTCAACGGCATCACTTTGGGAATATCCAATAGTAGTAGATTTAGAAGGCGATAATAACGCTGAGTTAGTTGTTGTTTCTAATAACTATGATTCTCGCTGGTCAATTAACAACGGTGTAACTGTATATGGCGCTGCTGATAGTAGTAAACCATGGAAAAATGCGACTAGAATATGGAATCAGCATTCTTACCATCAAACTAATATATCTCAAGATGGTCAAATTCCTAAAGTCGAAAAACCTAGTTGGTTAAATAATAATACATATCGCTCAAGTACAATTAAGTAAATATTTACTTTTTATTTAAAAAGCCAATTAAGTTTTTAATTGGCTTTTTTTTATTGTTTATATTATTAACATTTTGTATTTCAAAAATAAGTAGGATTTACGTTTGTCGAAATTAAAAGCAGATCCAGCTATACGCAGTTTACTAAATCGTATGCCTAGTAATGTGCAAAAGAGCTTTACTGAAGAGCAGCTAGCTCATTTAAAAGTGGCTATAGGTGCAAGGCAGTGGGGTAAGCATGCTGTGGATTGCAGAGGTGTAATTAAGTTTTTTAAATACAGATACTATTTTGTTTTACTGGCTGGTCGTAACAGAAGAGAACTTAGTAAAAAAGAGCAAAAAATAGCAGCTATATCGCAGGCAATCACTATATCTATGTTTAGTTTTTTTGTTATTACAATTTTGCTGCTTATTATTTATTTAGTTAAGTCGGCTTTAGGTATTGATATATTTAGTAATTACTCTTTTGGGGTATGGGCTTGGTTTAAAGATTTGTTTAAATAAAAATAAGATGCTTCTGTTTGGAGGTGGTTTATAAATGTTTATGTAAGTTTATATTTGTTTTGTTTTGTGTAAGTTCCTCGCTACTTAAAGACATTTTACATAATATTACTATATATAAAGTCATCCTTAATGTTGAATACTTTAGTATGATACTGTAACATTTGCCGCACAGTTTTGTGGAGCTTATTTCACTTTTAAGATATCTATAGGGATACATAGTATGACATCTTCAAGGACGTTTAAGCCTAACGGCTCGTCTGATGCGAATTTTTATCGATTATTCGATATTTTTGCATTGTTTTTAGCCTTTCAGTGCTCGGCTTTGTTCTATAGCTTTGAGCTCACTCCTATTTATATGGTTTCGGTTTTAACCGTTGCTTTAAGCTTTTTATACTGTGCTGAAATATTCTCCGCTTATCGCTCTTGGCGTGCTGGTAAATTTAGAACTATGGTGCTTTGTGCTTGGGGCTCCTTATTTGCTGCATTTTCTGTTTTATTAGTTATATCGTTTGCATTTAAGTTTACTGAGTCGCTTTCGCGTATTGGTCTGGGTTTGTGGTTTTTGTTAAGCGTAACTTTTTTATATGCTTGGCGCCTTGCTGCATACTTATTTAAAAGAAGTAGACGTAAACTAGGGTTAAATTTACGCAATGTTGCCATTGTTGGGGCTACCGAGTCAGCAGTACATTTATATAACGAGATTACTAAAAATGACGAACTTGGCTTTAAGTTTTTAGGTTTTTATGATGACAGGCAACCAGAGCGACTTTTTGAAAACTCAACAAAACACGATGTTGCAGGACGAATTCAAAATGCAGTAGATGCAGCCCGTGATGGTGAAATTAGCGTTTTATATATTGCTTTACCTATGAAAGCTGATAAGCGTATAGCTGATATTTTGCGTCAACTGGGTGATACAACGGTTGATGTGCATATAATTCCTGACTTTTTAATATCTAACTTAATACATGCTCGTATTGAGCATGTGGGGGATGTTGACACATTAAGTGTGTTTGAATCACCGTTTATAGGTGCTCGTGAATTTATAAAGCGTACTGAAGATATAGTTGTTGCCTCTATTATTTTAATGCTGATTTCTCCTGTACTTGTTGCAATTGCGTTTGCTGTTAAATTTACCTCAAAAGGCCCTGTGATTTTTAAGCAAGACCGGTACGGGCTTGATGGACGTAAAATTAAAGTATGGAAGTTTCGTTCAATGAGTGTTACCGAAAACAGTGCAGTGGTAACGCAAGCCACAAAACATGATGTGCGTATTACACCTTTAGGTGGCTTTTTACGCCGCACAAGCCTTGACGAATTACCGCAATTTATAAATGTTTTAAAAGGCGATATGTCGATAGTTGGGCCAAGGCCTCATGCGGTTGCCCATAATGAGGAATACCGTAAAAAAGTAGAGTTTTATATGTTTAGGCATAAAGCAAAGCCAGGTATAACAGGCTGGGCTCAAATTAACGGATGGCGCGGCGAAACTGATACGCTGAACAAAATGGAAAAACGTGTTGAATTTGACTTACATTATATTAAGCACTGGTCGTTATGGTTTGATATAAAAATTATTTTTATGACAATTTTTAAAGGATTTAAGAATGCGAATGCATACTAAAACACTTGCACCTATATTTGCTTTGTTAAGTGTAGGGGTCGCAGCACCTGCGGCTGCTAATTTAAAACCAGGTAGTTTTATAACTAAAGATGGCGCCGAAATTACGCCAACGTTACAAACGGGTATAAGCAGTAATAATAACTTTTTTAGTACGCCAGAAAATGAAGAGTCACGTACAATTTGGACCATTACCCCTAATATAAAGGCAGCTATTGAAGACGGCCCCGATAGTTACAACCTTGATTTAGGCACAAGTAGCTCTTTGCATAATAAGGAGAGCGTTGATAATTTTACCCAAGTAAATATTGGTGTTGGTGTACATAAAGAGTTTACCAGCCAGCATCGCCTAGATGTTAATGGTAAAGCCGACTGGCTTTATGAGCCGCGTGGCAGTGGTTTAACTGAGGGCCTTGGGGATGCAGTAAATGAGCTTGTAAAATACCAGCAGCAAAATATTACAGCACGCTATGAATATGGTGCGCAAAGCTCAAAAGCACAAGTTGCTTTAAACGCGGGTTTTTATAGTAAAAAATATCAAAATTTTAGAGCCGTGTCACAGTTTCGTGATTATGATAAATCGTTAGTTGGTATTACCGGTTATTACAATACTCAAGCTGCTACACGTACATTTTTAGAAGTTAAGCAAGAAAATTACCGTTACGATTTTTTAGCAAGTAGCGGCATATCACGTGACTCAGACGACGTAAAGGTGCTGCTTGGTATGGAGTGGGAAGCAACCGCGCTTACCTCAGGCTCATTTAAATTGGGTTATCAAAATAAAGATTTTAGTGCCAATGAACGTGAGAGTTTTAGCGGTTTAAGTTGGGAAGCTGGGGTTAACTGGCAGCCACTTAGTTATTCTACAGTGCAATTAACAACAAGTCGCTCAGCTAAAGATCCGCTAGTACAAGGCGATTATATTAAAGAAAGTTTTTACGGTATTAATTGGACACATAGCTGGAGCGATTATTTAAGTTCGCTTGTAGGAGTTACTTATATTGACGAGCAATACACAGGTGATATTGGCCGAAAAGATAAAACTAAAAGTGCACGCTTAGGTTTAAATTATATTGCGAGTAGATTTGGTATGGTTTCTACTTATGTCGATTTTATTGATAAAAATTCTACACAAAATGCAATTGAGTTCGATCGAGTAGTTGTAGGTGTTAATTTTACGTTTGCTTTAAAGGCTAACTAATGAAGTTTATTTTTAGTTTAACACTACTAATATTTAGTAGTGTTAGCTTTGCGCAAACAGCGCAAAGTTATGTAATTGGTGCTGGTGATAAGGTAGAAATAAAAGTATTTGGCCAACCCGATTTAGAGGTTACTGCACTTTTAGGTAATAGTGGGGAAGTTAATTATCCTTTTTTAGGTAAAGTTAAATTAGCTGGTCTTAACACTTCTGAAGTTGAACAAGTTATAACACAAGGTTTAAAACCTGATTATTTAGTAAATCCAAATATATATGTGCAGGTAATTGAATACCGACCTTTTTATATTCATGGTGAAGTTAAAGAGCCAGGCGCTTATCCTTATCAACCCGCAATGACAGTTAATCAAGCGATTGCGCTTGCCGGTGGTTTAACTGAGCGCGCCTCTATTGATAAAATATACATATTTAAAGAGCAAACTAAACAGCAGCAACAAAAAGGTAGTTTAAATAGCCAAATTGCAGCGGGCGATACCATAAAAATTGAACAACGGTTGTTTTAAGCAGTTTACAGGGCAGTATTTAATGAACCAAACAAATGAAAACCTAAGTAATAATGAAGAAATTATTGATTTAGGATCTTACCTTAATGTAATTAAACTCGCTAAATGGCGTATTTTAGGGTTTGCTATTGTAGTTACTTTGTTAACTATTATGGTGGCTTTGACCTTAGTGCCAAAATACATTGCAACTGCTACTTTACTTATAGAAGCTGAGCAAACTAAGGCAGTAAGCTTTGAAGAGATATACGGTCTTGATTCGACAAAAAAAGAATATTATCTGACGCAGTTTGAGGTGATTAAATCGGACAGTATTGCCCGCGAAGTAATCACTAAGCTTAATTTAAAAGCGCATACAGACTTTATAGCTAAGCCGTCTGCGTTGGGTGAACTTAAAACAGCGATAAAAGAGCAACTCCCTTTTTTAAATAAAAAGGAAGAAACGGTATATGATGCACAAGAACAAGCAGAACGAGAAATGCTTGGTTTATTAGCTGTATTTAAGTCACGTCTTTCAGTCTCGCCTATTATTAAAACTCAACTCGTTAGAGTTAGCTTTGAATCGAGCGATTCTAAACTAGCAGCGCTTGTAGCGAATACCGTTGGTGAAGTTTATATAGATAGCCAAATGCGTGCAAAAATGGGGATTACTCAACAAGCCTCTAACTGGTTAAATACGCGTTTATCGCAATTACGAATTCAACTCGATGACTCAGAAGTGCGCTTACAAAACTACAGAGAGAAGCAAAAACTAGTTGATATTGAAGGTATAGCAGGGCTCGCCACACAAGAGCTTGAGCAAATATCACAACAGTTAATTGTAGCGCGCAATGAAAAAAATAATCTTGAGAGTATAAATCGCGTAATAACTGAGTACGGCAATAATAACTTGGAGTTATTAGGGAGTATGCCTGAAATTACATCCCACAAAGTAATACAGGACGTAAAGCGCGAAGTTATATTAGTAGAGCGTAAACTCAGTGATTTAGGCGAAGTGTACGGCCCTAAACATCCGCGTATGATCTCAGCTAAAGCAGAGTTAGCAACGGTAAAAAATAATTTAAACAAACAAATTAAAGGCCTTATTACGGGTATTGAAAAAGAGCTAAACCGGATAACACGTACCGTTAGCGCGCTTGAACGTGACTTAGTTAAAATTCGTGCCGAATATCAAGATATTACCCGCAAAGAAACTCAATACAACCAATTAAAACGTGAAGTAGAAACAAATCGCAGTATATTTAACACGTTTTTATCTCGCTCAAAAGAAACAGAAGTAACGAGTGATTTTAGCTCTGCTGCTGCACGTTTTACTGATAGAGCTTATGCCCCAAATGATCCAGCAAAACCAAATAAAAAATTAATTGTTATTTTAGCTTTTGTGGCAAGTTTTGGTTTTGCAGTAGTCATGAGCTTTATATTTGACGCGCTTAACGATACCGTTAAAACTAAAAGTGATGTCGAAAGTAAGTTAGCACAGCGTATGCTTGGGCTTTTACCGCATGTACAAACACCCAAAAATAGCGTGTTTCCGATACATGCTTATCTGGATGATAACTATAGGCGTTTTGCAGAGTCGGTACGAACGTTCAGAACTAGTTTGCTATTAACTCAGTTAGAGCGCGATCATAAAGTAATAGCCGTAACATCAAGTGCTCCGGGTGAGGGTAAAACAACGACCTCAGCTAATTTAGCTATGTCGCTTGCTCAAATGGGTAAAGTATTGCTAATTGACGCCGATTTGCGCAAACCAAGTATAGCTAAGCGCTTCGATATACCGGTATTTCATCCGGGGTTAAGTAATTTAATCGTAGGTACTGAGCAGTTAAGTGAGTGTGTTCATGTAGATGGGCAGTCGGGTGTTGCTATTATGCCAAGCGGGCAGATCCCAGGTAATCCATTAGAGCTTTTATCTAACACGCGCTTTAGTGAAGTACTCGATATATTAAAAACTAAGTATGACCATATAATTATAGATACACCACCAACACAGGCTGTGAGTGACGCTTTAGTTATTGCACAGAGTGTAGACTCGGTAATTTATGTTGTTAAGTCGGATATTACACGAATTAAACCGATTAAAGCGGGTATTGAACGGTTGTTTGAATCTAAAGCTCATGTTGCAGGTATTGTGCTTAACCAAGTAGATATGAGTAAAAGTAAAGACGAGCATAGCCATGGTTATTACGACTATTATGATTACTCGCAAAAACCTGAACAACCTAATGCATAGTTAAATGCAAATCTATGATTGATATTCATTCTCATATTTTGCCAGGAATAGATGATGGCGCTAAATATTTAAGTGATTCTTTAGCGCTATTGAATATTGCACAAAATGATGGAATAACCCATATGGTTGCCACGCCACATATACATATTGGGCGATTTAATAACTTGGCCTCGCAATTGTATAGCGAACTTGCTAATTTAAAAGCACAGGCATTAGTAAATAATATTGGTATTAAACTAGCTGTGGCCGCTGAAGTTAGGCTTGATGTAGAGCTAATGAGTTTAGTGCTTAGTAATAAACTCCCGTTTATTGGTACACTTAATTCAGTAAATTATTTATTATTAGAACTCCCGCACTCGCATGTACCGCAAGGTTACGATAAGTTTATAAATTGGCTAGCTAAACAAAATATAAAGGTGATTATTCCTCACCCTGAGCGTAATCGCGATATTCAAGCAAATCCTTTTTATATTGAGCGTTTAAAGCAATTAGGATGTGAGTTTCAATTAACGGCTTCAAGCATTGAAGGTGCATGGGGCGAAACTGCAAAAAATATTAGTATAGATATGCTAGAAAAGGGTTTAGTAACTTATGTTGCATCTGATGCTCATTCAGTTAAGCGTAGGCCTCCTATTTTAAGTAAAGCTAAGCAAATAGTGAGCGAGCAAATTGGTCAAAATGATGCACATGATTTATTTTTTACTAATCCTAAGCGTTTAACAGAGTCGTTGTTTAATGAGTAATTTAAATACAAACCGCCTCACACAAATTGCTATACTTGCAGTTATTACATTAGCTATAGGTTATCAAAGCTTACAAAGTATGCGTGCAAATACATGGTATTTTAATGCACTCAATATTTTGAAGCAGCCCGAAGGTTCAATTACGGCTGTAGAGCTCAAACTTGCTAATGACGCTATTATCCTTGCTGTAGAATTAGAACCAACTCAATCTCATTACTGGCAGTTAAGTGCTTATATAAAAATGCTCAATTTAGCTGTAACTAGCGAGCAAAATAATAATAAGCTTTTGGTTTATCAACAAGCAGAAAAAGATCTATTAAAGTCATTAGAGTTAAGGCAAACATGGTCAGAAACTTGGATTGCACTAGCGCAAGTAGTTAGTTATCAAGAAGGGCCTACAGAACGAGTATATGAGTATATTCAGCAGGCTAAAAAATTTGGGCCGTACAAGTTTGATGTGCAGCTTGGTATTATTCAAATAGCTCTAATGAACTGGCAGAAACTATCTCCAAAGTATAAAGCATTGTATGTTGCTGAACTAAATTTAGCCGTTAAATATGGTTATAAATTTTATCAAGTTTTTGATGTGGCTAAGCAAGTTGATGCTCTACCTATTTTATGTCTATCGCTTAAATTTGGCCCCCACTTTGAAGCCGTTAGAACAAGGTGGATGTTTAAAAAACATTGTAACTAGGTTGGCTTTGAATGCGCTGAGTTTGTTTACGTTAAAGTAAAATGTAAAAAACCAATTGCTCAAAGAGAAGAGAATGAGGAGTAATGAGTAGACACCAAGTAAGCTATTCACGAATTGATTTATCACTTCTCTAAAAGCGCAGCGACTCATAACCTCTTTGTGAATATTTTTTCGGTAAACTCGTTGTTTTTAAACGCCTGCAAGCAGGACGTCTTGTATCTCTACAAGAGAATTGTGCTTACTTATAATCGTGAAGCGGGTTCACGTTAAAGTTAAATCTGAAAAACCAATTGCACAAAGAGAAGTGAATGAGGAGTAAATGAGCAGAGACCAAGTGATCTATTCAATTAACTGATTTATCACTTCTCTAAAAGCGCAGCGTCTCATAACTTCTTTATGAATACTTGTTTTTTGGTAAAGCTAAATTGTTATTATACTGCGCAAAAAATTGCCCAGAGGTTTATAAAAAACCTCTGGGCAATAAAATGACTCTAAATTGAGTCTAGCGTTAACTAAAAACTTTCTGGTTCGTTAGGGAGAAGAAGAAAGTACTTAAAACTATAGTAAAGCTACTCAATAAAGCATAACTAATTTTGCCACCTAGTTACATTTGATAACAAAGGATTAGATTAATTATGCGTAATTTGTACTTTAGTTTAACCCCAGCTTATTAACTGCGTATTTTGCACTAGATCGCGTGGTAGTGAGTTTTTGATCTTATTTTTTTGCCATTTACCCAGCCCGATAGGGCAACCACACAGCGTTAAAACTACTTCACCTATTGTTTGAGTTGCCTCAGTTAAGCGTATATCTTTACCTTGAAAATAATCATTGGCTTGCTCGTTATTTAACGCGTAAATATTCGTTTTGCACTCGTTGCCAAACACAGTAGCAAATTCGTGCGTTAGTCTTACGCCATTTTTATGAATAATGCCAATTTGAATACCTAAACGTGCGTACTTAATTTTATTTTGTATGGCTTCAAACCCCTCAGGAAATAACCACAGCTCTTTGTCGCGCTGCATTAAGTTGCCAGGTATATTAGTTAACCCAAAGTGCTTTTTAAGCGATTGCATAAACGCGGCACTTTGCTTTTTATCAAACTCGTTAAACGGGAATGCACCTTTTTTAACTGTTTGATTTGGATTGTTGCAACTTGTGTGCTTTTTAAATTTTGCAATAAAAAAGCCTTCGCTATCGAATGTTTGCGGCCAAACATGCAAATAGCCTTCACTTGTTGTTGCTTTACTTGCACCTTCAAATAAATCACTGAGTGACTCAGGCGCTATATAGTCGCTAAATTCACTGAGTAAATAATCGCACACATGTTGGTTTTCGAGTGGGGTAAGTGTGCAGGTTGAATACACTAATGTGCCACCTGGTTTTAATGCATAAAAAGCGCTTTTAATTAAGTCTTTTTGTACTTGGGCTATTTTGATATTTGATTCTATTGACCAATTTTTTAGTGCGTCGGCGTCTTTACGTACTGTGCCTTCGCCAGAGCATGGCGCGTCTAGGAGTATGCTATCAAAGCATTCAAACATGTAGTTGCCAAATATAACGCCATCAAAGTGCGAAAGTGCACAGTTACCAACCCCCATGCGTTTTAATGTAGCGCTGAGTACCTTTAAACGAGATGACGAAAGCTCGTTTGCAACAAGCACGCCTTGGTTATCCATAAGAGCTGCTAGCTGCGATGTTTTAGAACCTGGCGCTGATGCCATATCAAGCACGGTGTTATTTTGCGAGTTAGCGAGTTTAATACTTTGCTTTAATGCGATAGGCGGCAGCATTGAACTTGCTTCTTGTACGTACATCGCACCGCTTAGGTGTAAGTCGGTATTACCAAGGGCTAGGTTTTGCTCTTCATCTTCGGGACGTTCTAACCAAAAACCTTCACTGCACCAAGGTATGGGGGTTAGCAGCCAATTTTTTTCAGTTGCACGTTCTACAAATTTTTCAATGCTAATTTTTAATGTATTAACGCGGATAGATTTTCTGAGGGGCCTACGACACGCATTTAAAAAGTCATCTAAGTTTAGATGCGCTGGTAAATAGGTTTTTACGTCATCAATAAAGTGCTCAGGAATAAAAGTGTTGGCGTTCACGCGTTAGCTCATACTATAAAAATAAAGCGCGATAATAGCATTTATGCGAGGTGTTTTCAGCGCTAAAAAGCGTAACATCTGATTTATTACGCTGTCGACACTTCACTGTTTTAGTCCATTTTAAACCCATTTTTATGCGACTTTAGGTTAATAGTGTCGACAATAAGTGTGTTTTTTAGCCATTGTGATGTGTTTAAGGGTTGACATGATTTTTTAATAAGCCCATAGTAACCACATTAATTGTCGACAATCTAAAAAATAACTTATGACACACACATTTTTAAACGAAGCGCCTATAACTACCGCATCTGATCAAGTATTTGTAGATATGCGCCGTGAGATTGTTGAAGGCAGTATAGTTCAAGGCAGTAAAATATCAGAGCCTGAGCTTGCCAAACGTTATGGTGTAAGCCGCGCAACGCTTAGAGAGGCGTTAAATCGCCTAGAAAGTTGCTACCTTGTTGAGCGTAAAGCTAACGTAGGTTGCCGAGTAGTTGCCCTTACCGCTGAACGCTTGATTGAAGTTTACCAAGTTCGTAGTTCGCTTGAAGGCTTGGCATGTAGGCTTGCTGCCGACAATATGGAACCCGAAGAAGTAAAAGGCTTAAAGCAATTACTTAATCAGCACCTACAAACACAGCGTGTTAAAGAGGGCGAATCTTATTATCAAGAAGCCGGCGATTTAGATTTTCATTACCGTATTATTCAAGGCAGTAAAAACGCGCATTTAATTCATTTACTGTGTAATGAGCTCTATCAATTAATACGCATGTACCGTGTACAAATGGGCATGGTGGGGCCGCGTGTATCAAAAGCATTTGATGAGCATTTAGCTATTATTAACGCGATTGAAAACCACGACGGCGAACTGGCCGAAATGCTTATGAAGCGCCACATAAGTGCATCGCAAGCAAATATTCAAACCAAATTTGATTTATTAGCTAAGCAAAAAGCATAAGCTGTTAAAAGTTAAAAGTTAAAAGTTAAAAGTTAAAAGTTAAAAGTTAAAAGCTAGCAAAAGCAGTTAAACAGTCACAATTACAGATTAAAACTATAAGTTACTCCACGTAGCAACCGTTCAAAGTGAGGAGAAAGTAATGTCAGCAGGATTAAAATTTAAACACGCTATTGCCAATAACCGCCCGTTACAAGTAGTAGGTACTATTAACGCCTACACAGCGATGATGGCTGAAAAAATGGGTCACCAAGCTATTTACCTCTCAGGTGCCGGTGTTGCAAACGCCTCGTTTGGTATGCCTGATTTGGGTATGACAAGCCTTGATAACGTGCTTGAAGATATTCGTCGTATTACGGGTGCGAGCGATTTACCACTACTTGTTGATGCCGATACCGGTTGGGGTGGGGCATTTAATATTGCACGCACAGTAAAAGAAATGACTAAAGCCGGTGCAGCGGGTTTTCATATAGAAGATCAAGTAGCGCAAAAGCGCTGCGGGCATCGCCCAAATAAAGAAATTGTAAGCCAAGGTGAAATGGTTGACCGCATTAAAGCGGCGG